>CAKZQX010000478.1 GCA_937141995.1 uncultured Chloroflexaceae bacterium
TCAGCACGGGTCGTTTCGCGTTTTTCGCTCATTTCGCGGCGTTCGTGGTCCAAACTCTCACCGCGTACGTCCTGTAAATGAGCATCATACGCCATGTACGCTTTGTTCTCTGTTCCTTTGTTCTCTGTTCTCTATGCCCCGACCATCTTCCGGAGCGTATCCGCAATCTGCGTCGCCAGCGGCAGCACCGTCGGCAAGACCGCCGCCAGGTTTTGCGCCGCCTGCTTCAGCCCCTCGCCGCTGATTTGCACCATGGTCTTGTTTGGCTGTTCCCTGGTCGCCTGCTCAACGGCGGCCTTCGCTGTCTCAGCAACCGCCTCGGCCTCGCCCATCTGCCCAGCCGGGACGCGCTGCAACTCGGCGCTCAACTGCGCAAGCAACTGCTGCAACTGCGCCTTTGTTGCGGCGTCACCCTGCGGTGCCGCACCGATACTCTGGGTCACATTGTCCAGTTTGGATCTGATATTGGTGATTGCGCCGCGCTTGTCGATATTGCCCTCGGCATAGTCGCCGCCGCCCGTGTTCACGTTGCGCACACTATTACGCCCCTTGTGCCCGATGGCAATACCGCTGCCACTGACACCGCGCACATTGATGTCGCCGCTGATCTTGTCGCCCGCCACCTTGTCCCCACCGACCTTATCACCACCGACATAGTCGCCCCCGACACGGTTTACATTGCCCTTTGCCCGAATGATGTCCCGCGCCGCATTGTACTGGTCGCCCTGGACCTGCTGCCCCTGCTGGTTAAAGGTCGTCTCGTCCCGGTTGAATGTGACCGGGCCGTGGAAGTTGCCCTGCGCGCCCTGGTTGGACGACTGGTTGTTGATCGTCTGGTTGCTCTGCGTCATTGTGCCGGTGTTGACGCCCACATTCTGCCCGTAGTTGTCACCCTGCACCGTGGCCGTGCCGGTGATATTTTGCAATGCGCGCCGGCTGCGGCTCTCCGGTATCTCGCGCACGGCGGTTTCCCAATCCGGTTCATGATCGGCGGGGAAGTTACCCAGCGTGGTTGCGCCACGATAGAGCGCTACGGCAAATGGGCCTACACCCTTGAGGATGGTCAACTCCGGCTCTTGCCGGTTGCCGTAAATGTCACGCACATACTGCGGCACCGCGTCCGGCACCAGTTCTTCCAGCGCGTAGTAGAGGTGCGTGTAGAGGTCGAAGGCGCTGATAAAACCGCTACGGCTGTAGACCTCGCCCCCGCCGCGCAGCCCCTCGGTCAGCGCCTGCGCAAACAGGGTGCAGTCGCCCCGCCCGACAAACGCCACCTGGTTTTCGCGGCAGGCGGTGATCACGACACGCCCGGAGCCGGTCGCCAGCAGTGCGTTGGCGGTCTTGTCAGGCAACGGGCTGCCGGTGGGCGGCGCTGCTTCGCCCAGAGTAGGCGAAATCTCCCCGGCGTGGCAGGCATTAAAGAGCAGCAGCACCCGCCCGGCGGGAATGGCGCGCAGCTTCTCCAGCAACTCGGCCTGGCTGACAGCCGTGCCGGGATGGACACGCCCATCCTGCCGGCGCGTATCATGGCTGGTCAGATGGTAGTCACCGGCGGAGTCATAATCGCCATGGCCGCTGTAGAAGAGCAGCACAGTGTCGTCCTTCCCGGTCTGCGTCAACTGGTCAAGCGCGGCCAGGATGCCGGCGCGGGTGGCGCTCTCGCCAGTCAGCAGCGTCACCTGCTCCGCCGGGTAGCCGCAGAACTGCGCATCCTGGATGATCCGCGCAACCGCCTGCGCATCGGCGGCGGTCATCGGGACGTTATGGTTCGGCGCGTGAGCGTAGCTCCCCACACCGATGATCAGGGCGTGTCCGTGGGTGAAATGAGTCATAGCCGGCTCCTCATTTATTGTGAAGGGCTTCGCCGTCTTGTACGTTTGTATGAACGTTATCCAGACAGCGCCTGGAGCATTAGAAAATGGTTATCTGGTGTGGATACTGGCAGTATCCCGTGTCAGGGTGACTATCGCCCAAATTATAGCATGTTCACTCTCACCCTGCCTGGCCTATTGCGCATATAATTGTGCATTGCCGATCGCAGGCTCAGTGTGTAGATAAAGATAGAACAAAGAAGTAGAGAACCAGGCACGCCTGGCGCATCACCATCAGATAACCAGTTTATCCTTTGTTCTTCTTCGGTTTGTTATTCTTGCAATTATCCGTATAAATTTACGCATTCTCAAGCTATTCACAGAACGATACTTTCATACCACAACAATTCTTCTGTGAATGGCAACCCTCATACAGACATGGTTGACATAGTTTATCATACTTAACAAAATATCAATATTTCACTTGCGTCAGGAGGGCTGTATGCTGCAACGTTGGCATCATCGTTTGCTTTGCCGTCTGGTTCTGCCGGCACTCCTGCTGTTCGCACTTCCTCTCATTGCGGCAGCATCGACCAACAACCTCTTTACCGACCGCCTGGCTATCCAGGTTGCATCCAATGGACGGTTTAACCTTGGTGCGTTCCCCGATCCGCTTACGGGCGACGCAGCGCCCACAAGTTGGGATCTCATGTTCAACTGGCCGAATGAGCCGAGTACGTTGTTCACCACCATCCGTATTGACGGAACCGACTATATCTATGGCACGGACGGTACGCAGGAGCAGGCACCGATCAATAGCGATGCGCGCACTAATACGAGCCAGTGGCGCATTGATGGGGTCGATGTCACCCAGACGCTGGAACTGGTGCGCAACCCCCTCACCGGGCGGGATGATGCAGCCCGCATCGCCTACACCCTGCGCAACACCACCAGCACGCCCCGCTCGGTTGGGGTGCGGGTTATGCTCGATACCCAGATTAATGATGACGACGGCGCACCCTTTCGGCTCCCCGGTCAGGGGATCTTTACGACGGAACGAGCCTTGACCGACGATGCTATTCCGGATAGTTTTCAGGTCTTTTTCCGGGTGGACGATAGTGAACGGGTAGCCGGGGCCACCCTGCGCGGGAGTGACCAGGTGACCCCGCCGGATCGGCTGGTGCCGGCATCATGGCCGCGCATCAGGACAACTATGTATGATTTTACTCCCGATCCCACGGTTTCCTTTGGTGATACCGGCTCGGACAATAGCGCCTATGCAGTGTATTGGAACCCGGTAACGCTGGCCCCCGACACAGAAACCACCTATGCCACCCTGTATGGCCTGGCCGACCTGGATGCCGATCTGCGACCACCGCTGGCCCTGGCCGTAAGTGGCCCGGCTACCCTGAGCATTGCGGATAACCAGTACACGCCCAATCCCTTCGCCCTCACCGCTACGGTGCTGAACAACGGCACCGTGCCGGCAACCGGCGTGCAGGTGACCTTGAACCTGACCGGAACTACGGGACTGACGCTGGTCAGTGGAGCGGAGACGCAATCCATTGGTGACCTGGCGGTTGGAGAAGAACGGCAAGTGACCTGGTATGTTGCAGCGGCCCCGCAGGGGCGGATTGAACCGATAGCCGACGCCGTGGTGGCCGACGCCGACAACGCCGACCCCAAGACCGTGGTGCGCGATATTGTGGTCCCGGCACTGGCGGGGGTACCGCCGCCCTACACGCGCAGTTGGTATGTTAGTTCATCCAGTACCGAACCAAACCCGCAACTGGGATGCCAGGCCCGAGAGCGCGGCGAACGCGGCGTGATGATCCTACTTTTTGGTTCACCGCGCGAACTTGGCGTCGATGCCCAGGGGGAAACAATCTATGGCACACAATTGCTGACTGGTTCGGGAGAACGTATCAGACTAGCTCAAATCGCTATGGTCGTCGAAGCCTTTGCGCAGGGTTATGCGCGAGGCTGCGATGCCGCAACACCAACAACGGTGACAGGGCTGCAGATCGCTGTGGGCACAACCAACTCGAAGATTGGTGGTGTGGATAATCC
>CAKZQX010000479.1 GCA_937141995.1 uncultured Chloroflexaceae bacterium
CATCTTCTACCCCGGTTTATACCGACTATAATCAAACTCCGCGAAGTAGCGCTCCAGCAACGGCACAATCTCCTCATGCCCGGCAAAGATCGCCTCTTCATAGGCAAATGTATCCTCCCAGAGCAGATAGTCCGTCCAGATGCGCTGATCCACCCGGTAGCGCTCAAACAGTTCCTCGGAGGTGAAGCGGCAGAGTCCCAGCCAGACCTGCTTGGGGATAAAGAGCAGGTGATTGTCCGTAATCTGCACCAGCCAGCGATGCTTCTGATAGCCCGGATAACGCCGGGATAGCTCCCCGGCATCGATCCCATACTGGCATTCAATCCAGATCGACGGCACTTCGATGTAGCCTCGCTTTGCCACCCGGATCATCTCCTGACACACCCATAACGGATCACGCACATCTTCCAGCGTTTGCCCACAGTAAACAAAGTCGATGTCTTTGTCGCCGAAGGGGAGCGGGTCGCTACAGATATCCTGCTGGAACCAGGTTGCCTCGGTAAAGCGCTCGGGCAGGGCGCCAATGCGCCCGCCGCCGGCGCGGGTGGCATAGGGCGCGTAATCCACTACGTAATCCGCCCGTGTGAAGGGTTTCCACCAGCCGCCGATGTCCAGAACGGTATCATTCGCGCCGATGGTCTCCAGGACCATTTGCACACGCTCCGGGTGGGGATCCCAGAATGTCTTTTGCTGCATACTGCTGCTCTTTCTTTTTCTACGGTAGCTATGAATGATTCTGGATGAGCCGGGTGTAACATTCTACCAGGGCTGCGGCGGAGTCATCCCAGGTGGGCAACTGCCGGGTCACATGCCGGGCCGCCGTCTGCATAGTTACCCGTTCGGCGGGATTACGCAGGAGCCGAACAATATGCGCAGCAAATGCCGCCGGGTCATCGGCGATGGCGATTGCCTGGCGCGCTGCACCGTCTAACCCCTGAACGCCAACCGAACTGCTGACAATCGCCTTGCCCGCTCGCAGCGCCTCCAGCACCTTAACCTTGATCCCGCCACCGATGCGCAGGGGACAGACGACGATATCAGCCGCCTCAAAGAACGGCGTCAGCGAGGGCACCCGCCCGGTCAGCGTGACCTGGGGCTGAGCGGCCAGGGCGCAGATCGTCGGGGGAGGCGCGTTGCCGACAAGCAGCAGGCGGGTATTGGGTATTTCCTGGCATACGCGAGGGAAAATATCACTCAGCAGATACCGGGTTGCATCGACGTTGGGCTCATAGGCAAAATTGCTGGGGAAAAGCACGACCGGCTCCGCATCCCGGCAGTAGGGTGCGCCGGCACTACTGCCCAGACCCGCCACAACCGGCAGATGATCCGCGCCGTTTGGCACAACCTCAACATGTAGGTCCGGTTCCGCCGCCAGCATATGCTGCCGGTCATCGGTGGTAACGGTGATACAGCGCGTGGCCCGCCGCCAGGCATGCCGTTCCCAGGCCATAGTCCGCCGGTACTCACTCCAGCACTGCTGCTGCTCGCATGCGGTTGACGCAAACAGCGCCCGCTGCCGGTAGAGCAGGTACTCGACATTCTGCGCCCCCAGGAGAATCGGAACGGGTGTCGCAGCCGGCAGATGCTGCATCAGATAGTAGCCCTCGACATGTACCAGGTCAAAAGTATCTGTCGCCAGCAGGTCGACCAGGAACCCCCGGAGCGAGTGGGCCATATGCCGGCGTACCTGGTAGGGATAGGCCGGATCGGTCTGAGGAGTGGGATCGGGATCAGTTGCCGGGACCAGGGTTATATCACGACACCAGGGCTGCATCTGGGGAAGATTGTGCCGGTCCTCGGCATAGGTTTTCGAGACACAACAGAGATGGATTGCAGCATGCTTTCCCATGCGGGTCAGGAGTTCGTATTCGCGTCGGCGTCCTCCGCTGATAGGCGGGTAGGGTAGGTGAGCGGCCAGAAACAAGATACGCACGCGCCAGAATCCTCCGGTCTAAACAGATTGCGCCCAGGATACCAGAGAAGTGCATGCTTGCCAACCTGATGCTACCGCCGTAGAGAACATAGAACAAAAGAACACAGAATAGCGCGCGCCAGGCGCACCGTCTCCCTACAAACGGACGAGCTGATGAATTTTGAAAAATAGTCCGGATATGGAGTGCGACAGAAGAACGGTGCATAGAATGCACCCTACGGCTCCCCGTAGGGACGCGCAGAAGCGCGTCCCTACGGCGAACATCCACTCCTTCTTATGGTAT
>CAKZQX010000480.1 GCA_937141995.1 uncultured Chloroflexaceae bacterium
GTCTGGTACTGAATAGGCAGCAGATCCGGCCGTACGCTATCGAGCGCGGCTATCGTGGCCTCCCAGCAGCGCCAGCCCCAACCGGGCAGGCCATGCCGCGCAACCCACTGCGGACTGTGGCTGCCCGCTGGAAGCACCAGCAGTTGCCCGTCCTGAATGGTGATAATCACCACCGTATGACCGCGCCGGGTTATGGCCTGAGCCAGGCACCAGGTATAATCACCGACACCACCGGGTTGCGGTGGATACTCGGCGCTGAGCAGGGCAACACGCATGCCGCGATGCACGTTCGCGCAATCCTATGTCTTCCGCCCTAGCAGCTTCCCAACGATTGCCCGCAACTGAGCCAGCGACTGCTCGGCATCCGGGTTATCGCCGGGCTTCACGCGATCCAGGGCTTCCAGAGCCTGTGTGTGATATTGAGAAGCAACCTCCTCGCAATACCGGCGTGATCCCGCCGCCTCCAGGATTGCCAGCAAACGAACGACATTGTCGTCGCTCACTTCCTCCTGCTGATAGATATGCTTCAGATCATCCAGGTTGCCGGCAGCATCAAGCATCACGCGCTCCAATCCTCCCGTTTTCTCGGCCATATATCCCACCTGCATACTGACCAGTGTGGTATCGCCCTGAGCCTGGTTAAGAGCGTGAACAATCGGCAGGCTGACCTTGCGGCGGTACAAGTCCGCCGCCTGGGGCTTGCCGGTCACTTCCGGGTCGCCCCAGATACCCAGGACATCATCCTGGATCTGAAATGCTACCCCCAGGCTCTCACCAAAGGCAAACATCGCGTCAACACTCTCGCTGTCAGCGCCACCGACCAGCGCCCCGAGACTGGCCGCGCCTGCCAGCAGCGCCGCCGTCTTCCGCCGGATCATCCCCAGATAATCGTCGGCGCTGATGGTCAAGTCACCTTCAAAACTCATATCCAGGAACTGGCCCTCACAAATCCGGAGATTCATATCCTCAAAGCGCCGGAAAACATCCAGCAACACGGAGGCGGGCAGATTTGTATCAATCAGGCCATAGAGCGCCTGGTGAGCAATGGCAAACATGCCATCGCCTACGTTTATTCCATGGGCCAACCCCCACAACGTCCAGACTGTGGGACGCCCCCGACGAGTATCACTCTGATCCTGGATATCGTCGTGGATTAGCGTAAAGTCATGGATCAACTGAATCGCCGCCGCCAGCGGGAGGGCATGGGCCGCGTCCCCACCGACAGCGCGGCAGGCCAGGAGAACCAGTTGTGGCCGGAGCAGTTTCCCCGGGTCGGACATGGCGTTCTGCAGATCAGCATCACGCCAGCCGAGATGGTATTCCTGCATTGCGTAATAGCGAGCCACGCGCTGTTCAAAGTCGGGGAAAGCGGCGCGCATGGCTGCTTGAATCCTGTTGCGAACATCTGATGTTGTCATAGTTTTGTAATGTAAAAATCCTTACGACTCACGTTCATTCCAGCATGAAATAGAGACGATTTAGCGCATCACTACGGGCTATCATAGTAGCAAGTATTTTGTCTACTGTAACCCGCCAGTAATCAAAAACTATTGTCGCTTGCGAAGTCGATTAGTACACTAGCGCATAAGCACGCAGCACTGGTACGTATCGACCTACAACGTCGCCATCCGAAAGGAGTTCACTCTCATGCCGCTGAATATGCGATTCCGTTTTAGTCCATCCAAGGACGGTCTGGTCAAAGTACTTGGCCCCCTTGAAACCGAAATTATGCAACTGCTGTGGCAAGAAGAACGCAGCACGGTCAAAAAGGTCCATCGCCGCCTCTCACAGCAACGTGAGATTGCCTATACGACCGTTATGACCACGATGAGCCGCCTGGCCGAAAAAGGTGTACTGAATCGTCACCGCGAAGGTCTGGCCTATGTGTACACTCCTGCCATTACGGAGGAGGAGTTCGTAACCATGGTCGTACATCAGGTGCTTGACGGCCTGCTGGACGACTACAGTGACACGGCGGTTGACTACATGATCGATTACCTGGCGAAGAATAACCCGGATGAACTGCGTCGCCTCCAGAAGGCAATCCAGGCACGCGTCGCCAAGTGAAGCGATCAAGTTGGTGAGGAGCCGGGCTAGCCGGGCCTGTTGCTGTCGATACCGGCACATGGCCCGCGCTTCCTCATCAACCTGGCAGCTTGCATCAACCCGGTAATTTGAACGATAAACGGTGAATGTGCGGTTCTGGTCGTGCTGCTGGTATGTCATTGGTTGTCCTTCATCGTTTATCGTTCTCACTTTTGCCGGCTTTACCATAGGGAACCGAACTATGTCATCCGGCAGTCGGTTTTACCGTATCTCGCCCCACAGGTCATATTCGGCAGCATGCAGAATATGGGCCTGAATCCGCGCGCCAACCGGCGCAGCGCCCCAGACAAACACCTGTCCATCAACCTCCGGCGCATCCCGGAACGAACGCCCAACCAGCAGCACCTGACCATCATCGGTGACACCCTCACCTTCAACGATGACATCAAGCGTGCGGCCCTGCCACTGCTGGTTCCGCGCCAGGGAGATCTCCTGTTGCAGTTGCATAAGCTCGTGCCGGCGGCGCTCGATAATCCGGGGGGCAACCTGGCCCGGCAGGGTAGCGGCGGGCGTACCCGGCTCCTGCGAGTATTGGAACGCGCCGACCCGATCAAACTGAACATCTTCCAGAAATGCCAGCAGCGCCCGAAACTCGCGGTTCGTCTCCCCTGGAAACCCGACAATAAAGGTCGAGCGGAGCGCAATATCCGGCATGGCTTCCCGCAACGCCCTGATGGTTGCCTTTGTCCGTTCGGTATCCGACGGACGCCGCATGCGCCGCAGCGTGTCCGGATGGGCATGCTGCAACGGCATATCGAGATAGGCGCAGATCTGCGAATGCTGCGCCATCACCTCAATCAGGCGGGGCGTGATGCCATGCGGGTAGGCATACATCAACCGCAGCCAGGTGTTGGACGGCAGCACACCGCATAACTCTTCGAGCAGCGTTGCCAGCCCATCCTGCATCCCCAGGTCGCGCCCATAGTCGGTGAGATGCTGCGCTATCAGGATAATCTCGTGAACACCCTGCGCGGCCAGTTCCTGCGCCTCACCCAGCACCGCGCCGACCGCCTTGGAGCGCATATCCCCCTTGAACGAGGGAATCGTGCAGAAGGCACAGCGCAGATTGCAGCCATCCGAGATCTTGAGATAGGCCGACGGCCCCTGCTGCGTCCGGCGGATTGGCGCGGTTCGCCAGTCGGCATACCCCTCACGATCCGGCAAAGGTTGATCCGGCACCTGCACTGCATTGCCATTTCCGGCAACCGGCTGCAGATCCAGCAGCGGGATGTTGCGCTCTGGCTGACCTGCCGGCACAGCCTGCGCAACCGCGCCCCCAACCAACTCGCCAATGCGCATCCAGTGGCGCGTGCTCAGGGTTGCGTCCACGCCGGGAACTGCCTGCACCAGATCGCTGTGACTCTCCGCCATACAGCCGGCCGCAATTAAGCGCTGCCCGGCAGTTTTCGCTGTACCCAGCGTGCGGAGCACCTCCAGTGTCTCGTCACGCGCAGCGGCAATAAAGCTGCAGGTGTTGACAATCACGACATCGGCGGCGGCAAACTCGGCCACCGGCGTGTGCCCCTGCGTACTTAGAATACCATCCATGCCTTCGCTGTCCACACTATTTTTGGGACAGCCAAGCGTAATAATGTGATATTTCATGAAGTAATGATTCTACCAATCCGGAACGTACGGAGTCAGGGGAGTGTCCCAATCCAGGCGGATAGATGTGGCAGGTAGCGTGAGCATATCCCGACGACACATCGCACCCCGCAGTGCAAAGACCAGGTACGTTCTGGAATAAATTGTATTAACGCGCTTACGAAGTTTAAAAAAATAGTCCTGATATGTGACCCAGGAGTCCCGGCTTTAGCCGGTTGGATGCCTGCCGGGGCTGTGGCATACTGAAGGGAAAGCCTGGACCGGCTGAAGCCGGGACTCCCGATCAGTGATGTCCGGACTAACATTTCAACGTTCATTAGCGCTATTGAACCGCTTAACGATAGTTTGTAAACTGTAATGGAACCGGAAACTCGTCCATCTGTTCGCGCAAGAACTGGATAACCTGTTGCAACTCATCCTTGCTCTTGCTGCCCACACGCAGGGACTCGCCCTGGATACGGGGCTGCACTTTCGGAAACTCGGAACGGATCTGCTTCTGGAGCTTCTTCGCCAGTTCGGTACTCAGTCCCTGCTGGAGCGTCACCACCTGACGCACCCGCGCCCCGCTGATCTCCTCAACCGGCCCATAATCAAAAATCTTGAGCGAAAGATTTCGGCGCAGCGCTTTCGTCTCCAGCACATCACGTACACTGCTGAGGTGCATTTCGCTATCACTGGTGATCACAATCTCATTCTCAGCCACCTCAATTGTTGACTTGCTATCCTTCAAGTCATAGCGTGTACGCACCTCACGATTCGTCTGATCGACCGCATTGTCCAGTTCCTGACGATCAAACTCTGAGACTACATCAAAAGTACTCTCGGCTGCCATAGTCATTCCTCCTCTGACTAAAGAAGCGGAGTAACGCGAAAGAGGTTACGGTGATGATTGCGGCGGCCAGTACCAGTTGACCGGCACGCCGGGCGTGCTACC
>CAKZQX010000481.1 GCA_937141995.1 uncultured Chloroflexaceae bacterium
AAGACGACATTCACAGGAGTTGATGTCTCATTTGAACGCGCACCGCGTAACTCCTGTAACATAACATGTCTGATACCGTTGAAGCAACCTTTGCTAAAAGTTGAGTCGTTGAAGCAACGTATGTGATACCGTTGTACATCTTATTTGGTACCGTTGAAGCAACGTATGTGATACCGTTGTACATCTTATTTGGTACCGTTGAAGTAACGTATTTGGTATCGTTGAACATGTTGACGTTTTGGCATGTTTTAGGTAATATACGTACAGCCTGTTTCAACAAAACGGCACGGGCCGGGAGGTGCGGCAACACCCCCCGGCCCGCTAACCCCGACCCTGTACCGGCAGGATCGAGGCTAACGCGCATTGTATCACTTCTTGGGATATGGTGCGGCGCAGCAGCGGTCCCTTGCTAGCGGGGGCCGCTGTTTGCGTTTGAAACGGGCGGTGGAAGTCCATGAATGCCTTCCGCCTGTGTAGGGCGGGTTGGCCGGCTTCCCGCCCTACACCTTATATCGCAAGGAGGTTTGGATGAGCTTTTACACTCCGTCCGATCTGCTGCGCCTCTGGCAGCAGGAACAACTGACCACCGAGCAGGCGCTCGGCCATGTGTTGCAGATTGTGCAGGCGCAGCAGCAGTCGTTGCAGGCGCAGCAGCAGCGCCTGCGTGAGTTGGAACAGCAATGTGCCGCCCGGATCGAGGCCGCCAATCAACCGGCGGACAACCGGCATGCCTCGTCCGGAACCCACCGTCGGCGCAAAAAGTAGTTTGGTAGTCCGAGGTCGGGGCGCAGCACGCTGCGCCCGGTATCATCTTTCTACGTCACCGCATACACGCCAGCACCTCCTGGGGTGATTGGGCGATCTGAATACCATGCAGGTCAATATCAAGCTGTGTCAGCGTGGTGGCGATCTCGGCGCTGATGCCGGTAATAACCACGCCACACCCCAGCAGGCGTAGCGCCTGCGTTGTCTGCATTAGCGCCTGCGCCACCCGCGTATCAACGAGCGCGACCCCGGCAATATCCAGGATGACGGTATCGGCCTGCCGATGCTGCGCATCTGTCAGCAGATGCTCGGTCAGTGCCTGCGCGCGGCGACTGTCGATAGCCCCGACGATGGGTGCCAGCAGCACTCCGTTTGCCAGCATAATAGTGGGCGTCTCCAGGGTGGCGACAAGTTCACGCAACTGCTGTTCGGTGTCGGTCAGGGTTGCCGACTGCTGCACCAGCATACTTGCCTGCGCTTCGGCCTGTGCGCGGGCTTGTCGGGCTACATGGGCGGACTGTTCCGCTGTCTGGAGGCTCTGGTTCAGCCGATTGATAAGGGATATCAGCGCTACAATGACAACCAGGCTTAACATCATAAAAATGGTCCACGAACTGATCAGCGCGATAGGACTGACAAATGAGAGGCCCGGATCGCGCACAAAGTTCAGCCGTGCGGTCGCTGAGAGCCAGGCTATCCCGGCCAGCAGAAGCAGGCCGGCTCCTAACAGGACACCGCTCCAGCGCGCGCCAACCAGCAGGGCGCTCAGGATGATGCAGGTAAATAGAAGTAGACCGGCGTCACGCGAGTAGCCAAACGAGAGCAGTTCGACCAGCGCCAGCAGGAACGGGATGGCTAAAAACCCGGCGGCACGGAACTTGAACGGAATGTTATGGACAAAGGCCGCTACTGTCAGGATTACCAACACCACGCCGTAGAACAGTGCCAGGTTGATCTGCCCCAGCATCAGGACACTCCAGATACTGGGGGGAAATGTAATAATTCCCAACCCGAATGTTACATAGAGAATAATATTCAGCGCCTGGTTGCGCCACTGCTGGAGGGTTGCAACATGCGGTTCCACATTTTCTAGATTGGTGTCGGATGTTGATCGGTTTGCATCGTACATGAAATAGCCTTGCTCTATACAACCATTGATCATATTGACAGGAGTTACGCGGTCACTCATCCGGAAGGGAATGTCGCCTCCGGCAGGGCGGAAGATTCCATGCTTGTTCACAAAAATGTTACACAGCGTGTAACATTTTTGTGAACAAGCTAAAAAGATGGACCATGCGTCCGCAGGCGCATCTGACGTTCATCGGGTGAAACGCCCGGTTTGAACACGCACCGCGTAACTCCTATCATATAACTGGTGATTTAACGCATAGGAGCGCAGCATTGGCCGGACATGTGCCGGCATGAGGCCAATGCTGTGCCCCTACTACTTTCCGGATGCGGCAGGACATCCCGGGAGAGTAGGGTAATACTCAGCGTTGCATCCCGGTACTGCACTGCGAGGTAATCAGTCCACGGCAGTTACCATTGCGGGAGCGGTACTGCATCGGCAGTGCCTTGGCATTATCGCTCTCCAGGTTGTCAAACACCGGTAGGCGCTGCATGCGCTGTTCGTAATCGGTGAAAATATCGCCGGGTTGCATGGTTGCGTGGTTCGGTTCTGTTGTCAATCGGGACCAGGGTCGGACGCAGTTCTTGGGGAAAGTATACCATACCCGTTTGCATCCGCGGCGTAGTGCGCATATACTGTGCCGGCGAGAGCGTCAACCCGGCCCGGATTGATGCACCTCACACAAGCATGACCGGAACAGACGGTATCACGTAGGTCGTGTAAAGCAACAGGATCAGGCATGATTGATTTCTCATCTGTCCGCACACTACTGTTCGACATGGATGGCGTGCTCTATCGGGGCAAGACGCAGTTGCCCGGCGCGCGCGACATGCTGGCATTCTGCGAGCGGGAGGGCATCGCCTACGCCTGCATCACCAACAACTCCACGAATACGCCACAACGCTATGAGCAGAAGCTGGCGGAGATGGGCATGCCGGTTCCGGCAGAACGGGTGCTGACCTCGGCGCTGGTCACGGGGCGCTACCTGCGCAACCATTACCCGCGTGGGACGACGATCTATGCTATCGGGATGGAGGGGTTGCACCGGGCGCTCTTCGACGACGGTTATTTCGTCCGGGAAGAAGCGCAACCGCAACTGGTAGTGCAGGGCGCGGATTTCGATATCACCTACGAGAAGATCAAGCGGGGCTGTCTGGCGATCCGTGCCGGGGCGCGCTTTATCTCCACCAACCCGGACAAGACCTTTCCCTCGGAGGAGGGGCTGATTCCCGGCGCGGGCGCGTTGCTGGCGGCGCTCCAGGCTGCCACCGGCGTGGAGCCGGAGATCATCGGCAAGCCGCAGCCACCGATGTTTCGGGTAGCGCTGGAACTGCTGGACAGCCCGTCGGAGCGCGCGCTGGTCATTGGTGACCGGCTGGACACCGATATCGCCGGGGCGCAGAATGCCGGGTTGCGCAGTGTGCTGGTTCTCAGTGGCGTGACCCGCCGGGAAGAGTTAGAGCAGAACGCGCTCCAGCCGGATGCGGTCTTTGACGGGTTGCCGGATCTGCTGGCGGCTATGCAGGGGTGATTACGACAATCTGATGCAAACACTTGTCGTCTACAACCGGCAGCAGGCGCGGGAGTGGTTGCGAACCTGGACCACCCGGCAGTTGCTGGCGGAACTCAATACCTGCCAGTCTACCGGCACGCTCACCGCTGAGGAGCGTGCAGAACTGGTCGCGCTGGCACAGGCCTGGATGCAGCGCGCGCTGGGGCCACTGCCGCTACGCGATGCATTGCTGGTCGATCCCCGGCGGGGCGCGCGGGTGTATGATCTGCTCTGTACGCTGCTTACGCGGGAGCGCTGCCCGCTGCCGCCGGAAACTGCGCCGCTGCTGGAACTGTCGGCATGGGGCGAACTCAACCCGCAGCAGGTACGCATCCGCCTCGATGCGGTGATTGCCGCTAACCCGCAGGACTCGGAGCACCTGGCAGATCTGGTCGCGCTGTTGCAGCGGGCTGAGGCAGAAGGGCTGGCGCTGGCATACCACGCGGATGACGCGGTCCACTATCCTTTCCCCGATGACCTGGAGGCACTGCTGCCACCTGTACCGGCTGCCTTTCCCCGGCAACGATTGCCACCTGTACCGGCTGCCTTTCCCCGGCAACGATTGCGTTTTGAACAGCCAACCGGCCGGCGGCGACGCCTGGCGATGGGGTTGGCGTTTCTGGGAGTGGGCTTGCTGGGGTTGCCCCTGGTGATGGGGTATATGCCGGCGCAACCGGCGGGGTTGCCGTTGGCACTGCTCACGCTGGCATTGCTGGTGGGCATCCGGGCGGGATGGTCAGGCTATGGCGGGTCGCTCTGCATCTGGCTGGTTGCCAACCTTCCCGGCTTTCATCATGATACGGTTGCTTCACTGTTCTGGCCGGGAGTGCCGCTGCTGGTGCTCGGCGTGATC
>CAKZQX010000482.1 GCA_937141995.1 uncultured Chloroflexaceae bacterium
CGCCGTTCCCAGGATGACCCGCTCGATCCCCAGCGCCAGGGCCGCCGCGATATCCGTCTCGCGCCGCAGCCCACCGCCCAGTTGCACCGGCACTTTTACGGCACGAACAATCGACAGAACGGCATCGGTATTGACAGGTCGCCCCGCTTTTGCGCCATCCAGGTCTACCAGATGCAGGCGGGTAGCTCCCTGAGCGACCCACTGGCGAGCAATTTGCACGGGGTCTTCACCATAAATTGTTGCCTGATCGAAGTCGCCCTGATAGAGGCGGACACACTTACCCTCTTTCAGATCGATTGCCGGGATAATTTCCATACTTATCTATATGGAAGACGCATGCGTCGTCCACTCATCGGCTTACACATATTTCTGTGGCTATGCGGTGGCGCGGCTCAACGCCACAAAATTCTGCAAGAGTTGCAGCCCTATACGGCCGCTTTTCTCAGGATGAAACTGCACGGCTGCCAGGTTGTCGCGCAGCAACACACTTGGGAAGATCCGGCCATAGTCTGTTTCGCCCGCAATCAGGGCCGGGTCAGGTAGATTACAGTAGTAGGAATGCACAAAGTAAAATTCACTCTCGTTTGGAATATCAGCAAAGAGCGGGTGTTGGGCATACTGTTCGGTGAAGCGTACCTGGTTCCAGCCAATCTGCGGCACCTTCTGGCCGCCCGGCAACCGCTGTACCGTACCCGGCACAATACTCAGGCAGGCATGTTGCCCAAACTCCTCGCTTACGGCGCAGAGCACCTGCATACCCACGCAGATCCCCAGGAAGGGCCGTCCGCCGGCGACAACTTCCGGCAGCACCTCGGCCAGACCGAGACGCTCCAGGCTCTGCATGGTGTCGCGGGTTGCGCCGACCCCCGGCAACACGACGGCGGGGGCATTCCGCACAACCGCCGGGTCATCAGTGACGGTGAGGTCCGCGCCAACATGTTTAAGCGCCCGTACTGCATTGGGCAGATTGCCCGCTCCATAGTTAATAACAGCGATCATTGTTTGTCCGTGTTCTGTAGGCCGTAATCCGTATTCTGTATCCCATACTCCGTATCCCGTATGGACGGCTACTGAAAGAGCGGATGGCGTTTTTCCAGGGTAGCAATCACGCCGGTCACGTCCGGTCCAGGCGCGGTAATCGGCCCCAGCGGATCTTCGCCGGGATCACGCCCCAGCAGCACGCGCAGCGCGGCAACCACAGATGCACCGAGGGCATCCAGATTGTAGCCACCTTCCAGCACCATAAGCAACCGCCCATCGCACAGTTCCGCCGCCGCATCGTAGAGCATCTGCGTTAACAGCGCATAACCGTTCACCGAGAGCACCATTGGCCCGATTGGATCGCTCCAGTGCGCGTCATACCCGGCAGAGACAAAGATCATCTGGGGTTGATACCGACGCAGGGCGGGGATCACGACTCGTTCGAAGACCTGCGCATACCCTTTATCACCAACCCCCGGCGACAGTGGCACATTGAGCGTTGTACCGGCACCCGCACCACCACCGGTCTCGTTGATCGCGCCAGTCCCGGGATAGTAGGGCCATGCGTGGGTCGAACAGAAGAAAACGCGCGGTTCCTGGTAGAAAATATCGTGCGTACCATTCCCGTGATGCACATCATAGTCAACAATCGCAACGCGCTCCAGTCCGAATGCATCCAGAGCATGGCGGGCTGCCACAGCGATGTTGTTGATCAGACAGAAACCCATCGCCTGGGTTGCGGTCGCGTGGTGACCGGGCGGCCGCGCCAGAGAGAAAGCATTATTGCATTCACCGTGCATAATCGCATCAACGGCATGGACGGCCGCCCCGGCCGCATAGAGCGCGGCTTCCCAGGAGGCTCCAGTCATGTAGGTATCCGGATCAAGGCTTCCACCGCCCTCCGCACCAAAGCGTTCCACCTTTTGCAGGTAACGCGCATCATGAACGGCTGTCAGTTCATCGTTCTGTGCAGCGCGGGGCGCGATTGCCAGCAGGTCGCTGCGCAATTCACTCGCATCCAGCGCCTGTTCAATCGCCTGTAACCGCTCGGCACGCTCGACATGTCCCGGATAGGTATGCGCGGCGTAGCGCGCGTCTGTAAGAATAGCTGTTGTCATATCCTTGCGCCTACTACTCGCTGGAAAATCTGCAACAGGGCAGCCGCAATGTTATTGTATTGAGAATACCCGATAGTGCTATTGTACCGCAGATCGGGCTGATGCGCACATCACACGCCTCACTGCGGCTCAAGCGCAAGGCAGTAGGCGCGGAACGGCTCCAGGGTGAGGCGCAGGTGTTGCAACTCACTACGCCGCCAGGAACGCTGATCATCTTCGATCCAGCAGACATCGGAGAGCAGTTCGTGCAGCAGAAAGCTGGTATTGTCCAGCGGTAGCGTATCAATCGGCAGACTCAAGGTGACGGTCTGTTTGTAGGGGCTGATGTTAAGCAGGCCTAACAGGCAATCTTTGTGTAATACACGCATCACGGCAAAAACTTGCGGCGAGTCACACCAGACCGCGTTGTAGAGCGTTTCGCCGCAGCGTAGCACCGGATGCGTGCGCCGGGCCTGGAACAGGGCCGTAAAGATGTGATCCTGCTCCTGCTCCTGTCCC
>CAKZQX010000483.1 GCA_937141995.1 uncultured Chloroflexaceae bacterium
CACAACGTGAATTTTTTTGTGAAAAAGATCTGATCTCTTCCGCCCTGCCGGAGGCGATATTTTCCACCAAACGCAGGATTACCTGATGTATGGCAGCATTGGCCGTTTCGCGGGTTTCGCTCATTTCGAGTTGTTCGTGATCCAAACTCCTACCGCGTAACGCGTGTAAATTACAACAAATGACCAGTAATTACCCTTGAAGCCATTGCGCTTAACACGCAACACGCAACACGCAACTCACCCCTGCAACAACGACTCTGCGCCATCGACCCAGACTTCGGTGCCGGTGATATGGCCGGCGGCATCCGATGCCAGGAAGAGCACCAGTTGCGCTACCTGCTCCGGCGTGCCGGGTTGTCCGTCGGTGAGCGGGATACGCCCCTGCGGAAACTCGACATGGCCGCTCACGGCTTCGAGATCGCGCTGCTCGGTGCGCTCGCCGATATCGGTGGTAATTGCGCCGGGACAGATTACATTGACCCGAACGCGGCACTCGGCCAACTCCAGGGCGATCATTTTGGCAAAGGCAATCTGTGCCGCTTTGGTACTGGCATAGGCCGTCGCGCCGATATTGCTGAAGACCCGCGTGCCATTCACCGAGGAGGTGATAACAATCGCACCTCCCTGACGCTTCAGATAGGGCACGGCATACTTGACCGTGAGAAACGTCCCCGTCAGGTTAATGCCGATGGTTTTATTCCAGTCCTGCGGCTCTAACTCCTCCAGCGGAGCCCAGACACCGTTGATGCCGGCATGCGCAAAGACGATGTCGAGTCGGTTCCAGGTTGCTACCGTTTGCTCAATCGCCTGACGGATCTGGTCGGGTTGCGAAACATCGGCGCTCAAAGCCAGCGCCTCGCCGCCCATGGCCTGGATCTCGCCGACAACCCGGTCGAGTTTTTCCTTCGTGCGCCCAATCATAACAACCCTGGCTCCCGCGCGCGCAAACTGGAGCGCGGATGCGCGACCAATCCCCGACCCCGCGCCGGTTATCAGCGCAACTCTGTCCGCAAACTGCATCATCCCTCCTCCAATCCGAATGTTAAAAAAAGTTTTGAGGTTTAAGTTTTGAGGTTTCCATTGATCTGGGTCTTCATACAACACCTCACATTTCACGTTTCACGCTTCACGTTTCCTGATCCGGCAGAATCGGCACGACCATGCTGAAAGTGGTGCCGTCTTCGGGCATACTCTCCGCGCAGAGCACCCCGCCATGCATCCGTACAATCTCAGCGCTGATGTAAAGACCTAATCCCTGGCCGGTGGCAATATGCGCGGCCTCCTTGGTGCGGTAGAAACGGGTAAATAACTGCTTCTGCGCATCACCGTCAATTCCGATACCATGATCATGCACCTGCACCAGCGCAAAGGGGCCGGTATCGGGGATTGCCGAGCCGCACACCGCGCCGGGTATGTCAATCTCGCGCTGAATACCGAGGGATAATGTGATATTTCCTCCATCGGGGCTGTATTTTATCGCATTACCAACCAGATTAATCAGCACCTGCTCCAGGCGGGTGTAATCACCATCAATAAAAAGAGTTTCGTGCTCCAGATTGAGGCGTAGCGCGTGGCCGGTCGCCAACTCCTGCTGCTGTTCGGCAACCGTACGCACCAGCAGCGCCAGGTCAAAGGTGCTCTTCTGCAAGACCATCCGCCCCAGATCAAGCCGCGAGAGATCCAGCAGGCGATCAATCAGACGGCGCATACGCGTGGCCTGCTGGCGAATCGTTGCGGCTGCGCGCCGGGCACGATCATCCCGTTCGACGGCGACGGAGCGATTGAGCAGTGAGCTATAACCCGCGATCACCGTCAGCGGATTTTTCAGTTCGTGCGAGGCAATTGATAGGATCTCGTCGCGCAGATATTCCAGTTGCTTCATTTCAGAGATATCCTGGAACACCACCACCGCGCCGGTCACGTCCCCCTGCTCATCGAGCAACGGCGCGCCATTGACCAGGACCGTGATCCGGCTCTCATCCGGACGCACAATCGTCATCTGCTCACTCAGGATTGGCTGACCGGTTGTCAGCACACGGGCGGCGACGGTATGTTCTGGAGAACGGAGGGTGCCATCCAGGTTTTCCATGCGGTAGCGGCGGGCATACTCCGGAATAGAGACATTCGGAATAAACGCGTGCCCCCAGATCTGCTCGGCAGCCCGATTGGCTGCAACCATACGCCCATCCTGGCCCTCAAAAATGACCACGCCCTCGGGAAGCTGGTCGATTACGGCATGCAGACGCGCTTTCTCGCGTTCACTCTGCCGCACCGCCTGCTCAAGCTCGGTCGCATGGACCTGAAGTTCGGCCTGCAACCGTTGATTCTCATGGCTGAGACGATAGCGCGTGATGGCGGCTTCAATGACACGCGGCACATGTTCCCAGTGGTCGCTCGACTTGACCAGGTAATCCATCGCTCCGGCCTTCATCGCTTCGACCGCCGTCTCAACAGTATTCCGCCCGGTGACAATTACCACCGGAGCAGGGTAGTCCATATCGATAATCGCACGCAGCAACGTCAGCCCATCCATATCCGGCAGCGTGTAGTCCAGCACCAGCGCATCAAAGGGCTGTTCCCGCTCTCTGGTCAGCGCGGCCTGACACTCTGCGCCGGTTGCCACCACGGTAAACTCGAGTTGGGGCGCAACATCGGCACAGAATGTCAGCGTTAGCTCAACATCATCCCGGTTGTCTTCAACCCGTAATACACACG
>CAKZQX010000484.1 GCA_937141995.1 uncultured Chloroflexaceae bacterium
AAGAGGCGTGGAGGAATGATCAGCTCTCTGCCGCGCTCTGTGTGCCGCTGATGACGGGCGGACGCGCGCGCGGTGTGCTGAATGCGGCGAAGACGCAGGCGGCCGGGTTGTCATTTACCGAGGCCGACCGCGAGTTGCTGGTGCTGCTGGCAGGGCAGGCCGCCATTGCTATTGAGAATGCCCGGTTGTACAACCTGGCCCAGCGACGCGCTGACCGGCTGGCGCTGCTCTACAATTTGAGTACGGCAGTCACGGGGTCGCTTGATCTTGAGCAGATTATTGCTACAACCCTGCGCCAGGTAAGTGTTGCGCTGGGGATTGACCATGGCTACCTCTTCCTGGCCGCCGATGACCCTCCCCCCCCTTCACAGCATCTGGTGCAATATGTGACGTTGCGTTATGGTAGCCTGTCGGCGCTCAAACCGATTGATCGACCGGCAAATCAAGGGATTATCGGTCAGGTGCTTGCTGATGGATACCCACGGGTGGTACCGGCGCGCGAGTGGAAAACCACTGCTGCGCAACGGATTCCGCCCTGGGAAGGGATCGTGCCGGTTGAAACGGTCGCTGATGTTGCTGCCGACGATGGTGATGATCTTGCTCCGTTCTGTTACCCGCTGCAACCGACACCCTACTGGCTCTGTGTGGCGCTGGTAAGCGAGCGTGGCATGTGTGGCGCTATTGAGTTGCTGGGTCAGCCGGGTCAGCATTTTGGCGAAGATGACATTCAACTGATGACGGCGCTTGCCACACCGGTTGCGATGGCGATTGAGAAGGCGCGTCTACATGCCAGTGTGGCCCAGTCGGAAGCCCGCTACCGCACGCTGTTGCACCATGCGACCGAGGCAGTGTTGCTGCTGGATACGGATCGACAGCGCATTCTGGATATTAATCGAGCGACTGAGTATCTGAGTGGGTATGACCGCGCGGCATTGCTTGAGATGAATCCCAACGATCTGCTGCCGGGTCTCTGGGAGATCGGGGCAAAGGTCTGGGTAGAGATCGGTTCGGGTGAGGCTGAACTTCTGCCGGAGCCAGCTATGTCAACATCCGCCAATGGTGTAACGCCCTTCACTGTGTCGGCGGCGGGCCCGTCGCGGGTTGCCAATGATCTCAAGGAAGTTGATGCGTTGCTCCAGGCAAAAGATAGTCGCACTGTTCCCGTCTCGATCAGTATGAGCGGTGTGCCCTACAACGGACAGCAGCTTTTGCTGGTGATGGTCCGCGATATCAGCGAGCGTCAGCGTATTGCGCATCAGTTGCTCCAGACCGAGAAGTTGGCAGCGGTTGGTCGCCTTTCCGCTTCAATTGCGCACGAGATCAACAACCCGCTGCAAGCGATCCATAACTCGCTGCACCTTCTGAATAATCGGCCACTGAGTGATGATAAGCGCCAGCTTTACCTCTCGAAGGCGCAGGAGGAAGTAGACCGCCTGATTGGTATTGTGCAGCGTATGCTGGATTTCTACCGTCCCTCGCGTGATGGCGTCGGTATGCGTTTGACCGATATGCATGAACTGCTTGATGCAGTGCTGGCTCTGGCAGACAAGCAACTACAGACGAGTCATATCAGTGTGGTACGGGATTGGACGGTGAAGCCGCCGCTGGTTTACGCCATCGGCAATCATCTCAAACAGGTCTATCTTAATCTCATCCTCAATGCGGTCGAGTCGATGCCGGACGGCGGTGTGTTGACCATTCGCACCTATGTTACCGCTGATGCCAACCAGGAGCGTCAGAATCTTGAGACCACATCGACGGTCGGTTCAGCAGGGCAGCGGTTGGGGCCGGCAGTCGTAATCGAGTTTAGCGATAGCGGTCAGGGTATTTCGCCGGATATTCTGCCGAAGATTTTTGAGCCGTTTTACACCACGCGAAGCACGGGTACGGGCCTGGGGTTAGCAATTAGCTACAGCATTATTGAGCAGCACCAGGGTGAACTGTCGGTCAGCAGTGTCGTGGGGCAGGGAACAACGTTTCGTATCCGTCTGCCGGTTGCTCAAGCCCAACCGGATTAAATCCGGTTAGAGCAACCCCTCCATCGGCTGAATAACCAGCCGTTTCTCCTCGAGATCAAGTTCCTGCACAATGTCGTGGATCATCGGTATCAGCGCATCGCTCTGGCCGGGACGCGCCACAATCAGCACCTCGTTGGCCCCGGTTTCCAATATTTCCCGGACCTGACCGACAACGGCACCCTCGGTTGTCTCAACCCGCAACCCGTAGAGTTCGTGGAGGTAGTACTCCCCGGGATCGAGGGGAGCCGCATCGCTCGCACGGATTGATACCTCGGTGTTGCGTAACTCCTCGGCGGCATCACGCGAAGTGACATCTTTGAGCGTCAGGATAAGCAATCCCGGTTTATGCTGAATAACGTGGACGAGTTGGTAAGGGGTATTTGCTGTGCCGACATACACGGTACGCACATGCTGCTGCAGATGATCGGGGCGGTCGGTGATGGCGCGCAGTTTTATCTGGCCGCGCACGCCGAAGGGCGCGACAATCCGGCCAATTATGAGCAGTTCGTCTGGTGCTGGGGTCATCATGAGCGCGAGAAGCCACTCATCAGATGATAGAGAACAGAAATCAGTGACGAAAGCACCTGATCTCTGATCTCTAACAGATCCTGATGGCTGACCTGCTAATCAATATCAACATGGACACGCTTATTCTGGCGGGCAGCGGCAACGCTCATCAGGTCACGAATCGCTTTCGCGACACGGCCACTGCGACCAATAACCTTGCCCGTCTCTGAAGAGTTGACTGATAGTTCATAGGTGACGGTAAAGCGCCCGACCCGTTCCTTGACACGAACCTCTTCCGGCTTATCGACAAGATTACAGGCGATATATTCGAGTAGTTCTTTCATAGCTCATCGTTGAGAAAAGCAGGTAGCGCGCCGCGCCGCCTGCTTCCTTCTGTTATGCGGAAACGCCGGTCTCCTCTGGTGTGGAAACCTCCGCTGCCTCCGCCGAAATAATTTGACCATCGTTGTCGAGGATATTGACCTGCTTCAAGAGCCGCACCACCGTGTCCGACGGCTGTGCCCCGGACTCAAGCCAGTAGCGTGCCCGGTCTGCCTGGATCTCCAGAACTTTTGGCTGTTGTATCGGGTTGTAGTGACCAATAATCTCAATGAATTTACCGTCACGGGGTGAGCGTGAGTCGGTTATAACAACGCGATAACTTGGTTGTTTAGTCTTGCCCATGCGGCGAAGACGCATCCTGACCATATCTTGTCTGCCTCCGTAGAAATAAACTCGCATCTATAAATACATCTGGTTGCCGCCCTGTATCGGGTTACCGCAACATCCGTAACAAATCGTTGGGATCGATCTCGCCACCGGGTCCACCAGGCCCGCCGGGTCCACCACCGCGCCCCCGGCGACCTTTTTTGCCCTTCTTGGTAGCTTTGCCGCCGGTCAACTGCTTCATCATGCGCTGCATTTCCTGAAACTGCTTGATCAGGGCACTCACATCCTGGACATCGGTGCCGCTCCCCCGGGCAATCCGTTCGCGGCGGCTACGCTTGATAATCTCCGGATTGCGCCGTTCCTGCGGCGTCATCGAGAAGATGATCGCCTCAACCCGCTTCATCTCCTGCTCACTCAGCATCTCCTCGTTGCCCTGCGTAAGCTGGCTCAGGCCGGGGATCATGCCGATAATCTGCTGCAGGGGACCAAGTTTGCGCATCTGATGCATCGCGTTGAGGAAATCCTCAAAATCGAACTTCCCTTTGCTGAGCTTCTTCTGCATCTGCTTGGCCTGGTCAGCGTCGTAGATCTGCTCGGCGCGCTCAATCAGCGAGAGTACATCGCCCATGCCCAGGATACGCGAGGCCAGACGATCCGGGTGAAATGCCTCCAGCGTGTGGGTATCGACCTTCTCGCCGGTACTCATAAACTTGATCGGCACGCCGGTAACGGCCCGTACGGACAGCGCCGCACCACCCCGGGCATCGCCGTCCATCTTGGTCATCACCAGACCCGTCAGGTTGATCCGCTGATTGAAGGTATCGGCAACTCTGACCGCTTCCTGCCCGGTCATCGCATCAACAACCAGCAGACGCTCAGTAACCGGGACAACCGCGCTGATCTGCTGCAGTTCCTCCATAAGCGCATCGTCGATCTGCAGACGTCCGGCCGTGTCGATGATAACCGTGTTGTAGACATCCTGGCGGGCCAGTTCAAGCGCATTTCGGGCAATATCGGGCGGACTGGCCTCGGTTCCCTCGCTGTAGACGGGAACATTAATCTGCTTGCCGAGTGATTGAAGCTGGGTAACGGCTGCCGGCCGGTAGACGTCACCGGCGACCAGCAGGACGCGCTTCCCATTCTTGCGCAGATGGAGCGCCAGTTTCGCGGCAAGGGTGGTCTTACCCGTACCTTGCAAACCAACCAGCATCAAAATCGTTGGGCCAGGGCGGGCCTCTTCCAGCGGGGCATTAGTCTCGCCAAGCAGATTGATCAGTTCCTGGTTAACAATCTTGACGACCTGCTGGTCGGGCGTCAGGCTTTTCATCACCTCTTCGCCGATGGCCTGCTCAGTGACACGGGCGACAAAGTCCTTGACAACTTTATAGTTCACGTCAGCTTCAAGTAGCGCCAGACGTACCTGTTTCATACCCTCGCGTACGTCGGCCTCAGTGAGCATGCCCTTGCTGCCCAGTTTTTGAAAAACGTTTTGTAGTCGATCTGAGAGACTCTCAAACATTCGTTATATCACTTCCGCTGAAACTCTGTACACAATACGCATACATTCTGTACCATGAGTAAGCAGATCCTCAAGGTCAAAGCTACCCTGGCCGGGTTATTGTATCATGCGCCAGTTGATAGAAATAAAAAAGCGCGGGAGTCAACCGGGGGAGTATCCCTCATTCTCTGGCGTACTCCGAGCATAGTGGATATTGTAGCGGTGAATTGGTTGCGCGTCAAATGTTTTGGGTATCGTATGCAAGCAAAGTTTTTGACTTGCATACTTCACTATCTGCCGATATACTTGAGTTGAACCAGTTGCTCCGTGGTCCAGGCTGAGGTTATGCGAAACCCTTCGATTGCACTGCTACCGGAATTGATCGCCGCGCTGCCCGACGAGTTGCGCGCGGTTGCTGATCAGTTGCTGTTTATTGAGCGCGTGTACGGGCGTCCCGTGCCGCCACCGCCGATGCAGGACTGGATCGAGCAGCGCTTTGGTAGCCTGGAGCAGGTCGCTGAACAGCCTATCGTGAAGGTCACAAATCGCCGGTCGCTGGAGGCGGCATACTACAACCCGTTGCGAGCACGCCGCCCGCTGGGTGATGATGATATCAATGCGCGCAAGAACCGCGCCACCGATGCCGATCAGGAGTTGGAGGCGCTTATCAGTGCCGGGGCCGGGCCGCACGATATGTTTGGCGACCCGTTCAACCAGACGACGGTGGATCTGTTTGGGCGCATCCAGGGCCGCTACTGCGTTAGCGCCTCGAATGTTGCCAAATGCGATGCCTGGCACGGGTTGGTGATCTTTGATGAGTTTCACCCGTTGCGCTTCAACCGGGATCAGGTGCGGGACTATTTTGATGTGGCGTTGCGCTGGTTGGCGGCGGCCCACGCTGCCGATGCCGGCGCTCGCTATCCGCTGATCCTCTGGAATTGCCTCTGGCGGGCCGGGGCATCGATTATTCATGGGCATCTCCAGACCATGCTTGCGCAGGGGATGACTTTCGGCCGGATTGAATGTTGGCGGCGAGCGGCAGTTGAGTATCGGACACATTACGGTCGTAACCTGCCGGCGGATCTTGGGCAGTTGCACGATGCGCTGGGGTTGACCTTCCGGCAGTGTGACGGGGTGCATGGGTATGTCACCCTGACGCCGGTTCGTGACCGGGAACTGATTCTGA
>CAKZQX010000485.1 GCA_937141995.1 uncultured Chloroflexaceae bacterium
AGACGACATTCACAGGAGTTGCTGTCTCATTTGAACGCGCACCGCGTACGTCCTGCACAAAAAAGTTGCACAACGTGCAACTTTTTTGTGAACAAGCATGGGATCTTTCGCCCTGCCGGAGGCAACATTGCCTGTCGGGTCAGGAATCGCGTAACTCGTGTACTGTGAAACAACGCGCGCTATGTTTATCGATCCGGTGCTGCGGGCTCTTGGTTCGGATACGGCGAATACTTCGTGCTATCGAAGGTATTCACATTGTCTGTGTGTGGAGTGAGTAGATCATCAATCGGGTTAAGCTTCTACACCGACGCGAACAAGTTATATCGCTTCCCCTTTTTGGTTTCGTCAGGTGAGCATGGCTGCCTGATATCCCACATGTTTGGTACACCTCTGACCTCGTGCGCCCTGTGAGAGGTCTTTGTAGAGAATACTATGGTTCGTTGATGCCAACATCATGCTAAACTAATGTCTGTGGCAAGTCTGGCCTGGTAGTTTGCCGTTCTGAGTCATGCCCGCTGAAGGGTAGGAATACATCGCGTTCCCACTGTCGGAGGAATTCTTTACTTCCCCATTCCTTTATTCAAGGACATGGTTTAGAATACTATCTTGTAGTATTTATAGTTTGGTTTAACCGAAACTGAAAGTGTTTTTCATGAGTTCATACCCTGACGAGATCGAACTGGATATTGATGGAATGGCCCAGGGAGGCGCGGGTGTCGGGCGCTGGGAGGGGCGCGTGATCTTTGCCGGCGGTGGGTTGCCCGGCGAGCGGGTACGCGTACGGTTGACGCAGCGCAAGTCCAGCTTCGCCCATGGGCAGGTCGTCGAGGTGCTAACCCCCTCACCCGACCGTGTCCCGCCGCGCCTGCCGGGGGCGGATCATATTCCCTGGCAGCATATTGCCTATCCCGCACAACTGCGCTTCAAGCAGACTATCTTGAGTGAGCAACTGGCGAAACTGGCCGACCTGACCGCGCCACCGGTAGCGCCCATGCTGCCGGCCCCGCATCCGTGGGGCTACCGCAACACGGCCCACTTGCGGGTGCAGGGGACGCACATCGGCTACTATGCCGCTGGAACGCACCGCATTGTGAACCTGTCGCATGATCCGCTGCTGCTGCCGATTCTCAACGCGGCACTGGCGGGACTGCACGCGGCGATTGACACAACCGCCTGGGAGGTGGAGCAGGTGACGCTCCGCGCCAGTGCCACGCACGGCTATGCTATTGCGATCATCTATGGGACGGGCACAATCCCGGCGCTGGCGCAGCGCTGGCGGGCGCGTGTGCCCTATCTGGCGGATGTTACCTGGCAATTTACCGATGATCCGGATGCACTGTCGCCCGAAATTACACTGCATGAAGAACTGGACGATGTGGTGTTTGCGCTTGCGCCCGATAGTTTCTTCCAGACCCACACAGCCCAGGCGGCTACTCTGCTGGAAGTGGTACGGAGTGGACTGGAGTTGGCACCGGGGGCGCGGCTGCTGGATGCCTACAGCGGCGCGGGAACATTTGCGCTGCCGCTGGCGCACAATCTGGCTGAGATCGTCGCCATTGAGGAGCATCCTCAGGCCGTCGCCGATGGTGAGTGGAGCGCCCAACTCAACAATATCAGCAATGTTGACTTTATCACCGCCCCGGTTGAGCGGGTACTGCCCGAGCTTGAACCACCCTTTGATGCAGCCATACTTGATCCGCCCCGGCGCGGCTGTCACCCGGCGGCACTGGCAGCCCTGGTCGAACTGCGCCCACCCCGGATTGCTTATATCTCCTGTCACCCCGGCATTCTGGCGCGTGATTTACGTCCGCTCCTCGACGCGGGCTACCGACTGCTGCAGGTCCAACCCGTCGATCTTTTCCCGCAGACCCCGCATATTGAGTGTGTTGCCCTGTTAGCAATGTAGTCTACCTGGCACCGTTTGTGCTTATTTCGTAACAACAAACCGTATCATGCAACCAGGACTTACATGCAAGCTTACTTCGTGGAAGGAGTGAAACGGTGGATCAGCACGAGTTACACCAACCAGGGCCGGCGGGGCAAGTTCGGGATGGCACGGCGGGCAATCGGGTGAAGCGCGGACATCTGATTGTCATCGGGGTGATACTGAGCGCATTCGCCGGTCTGGGTACCGGAATTGTCGTCCTCTCCGAACAGGATTATATCTGGTCGCGCTTGCTGCTGGTCGGGGTCTTCTTTCTCCTGGCGGCAACTTCGCTGGCGGAAAAAGCGCGGGAGGCGCGCTTCAGAGAGCAGCCCTGGCGGGAACTGGCCCAACGCACCGGCCTGACCTACCAGACCGGCAATTTCTGGCTGGGCCGACCGGAGCGGGTCATCGGCACCTATCGCAACTACCGGCTGACCCTCTACACCTCGCGGCTGGGGGGCGGACACGCACCCCGGACGCGCATCGAACTGGCGTTGAATGCGCCAGTGGATGGAATAGTGCGTCTACGTGGACCCTACGAGCGAGCCGAGGTCGCCTCCGAGACGGCGTTTAATCAGGTGTATGGCAGTGGCAACCTGTACCATATTGGCTATGAGCGCTTTCTGATACGTAGCCAGCCGCGCGGCCTGGCCTTCAACCTCTTCGGCACCGATGGTCGTCGCCACGGGCCCCTGCGTTACCGCCTGCTGCAACTCA
>CAKZQX010000486.1 GCA_937141995.1 uncultured Chloroflexaceae bacterium
ACACTCATCATATTCTCCAGTCGCGCCACAACCTCCCTCAGTTCGCGCCGGCGTCCGACAAAGCGCTCCGGTGGGACCGTCCGGCCCGGTGTAAACGGATTATCGCCCGTCGGTGTGGGCGCGTGATTGGGTGGTGACGTGGGCAACACGGGTTCCGGCAGCACGGCTTCCGCAGGCGGCGGTTGCACCTCGAGGAACTGGAACAGGCGCGCACGTTCATCCGGTCGTTGCGCCGGGTCGGTAAAATCAAGATAGATAAAGGGCTTGAGGCGCTCGGGCAGTTCGCAGGGTGCCTGCAAAATCACCAGGAAGCGGCCCCGGCGGTTGGCCGGGTCGAGCGTTTGCAGTACCCACTGCTCCAGTTGCGACCACTCGCTCTGCCGGTAGGCCGGCGAGAAGATAAACAGCGTCTTGCGGCTGCTGCGGATAGCGCGCTCGATCTCGTCCAGAATCGCGGCTGCCGGGGCAAAGTCGCGGTAGTCAATGCACACGCGCAGACCGGCGGCTTCCAGCGGCGCAAGCAACTCCTGGTCAACCCAGGCGCGGGCGGGGCGGGCATAGGAGAGGAACACATCATAGCTGAAGGTAGCTGGCTGCGTCGTCATAGTGCTCCCCGGCAGGACGTAACCTGCCGCCTGCCTCCTCTGTTACCCGGTAGCGCATCGCCAGGCCGGATGTGCAAAATCCCCAACATGCGGCGTGAAATCTACACTTACGGAGGTAGCGCTACCCGGTCGTATGTTCAATGTTGTACATCAGGGTGAATTACGCAATCCGCCGATTGCCGGGGTTTTATTGTACCAGACGCCCTTCGCGTCGGCAAGTGGAGAGATACAACCGGGCGCATTCTACGGCTGCTGCCCCCGGCAAACCCACAAAATGTGGGCAGGAATATCTCCTTACCTCAGAAAGAACGGTGCATCGAATGCACCCTACTGCTGTCCCCTGAAAGAACGGTGCATACAATGCACCCTACGGTTGTCCTCAGAAAGAACGGTGCATCGAACGCACCCTACTGCTGTCCTCAGCAAACCCGCGCTTGCACTGCTACCATCCCCGCACCCTGATGTATAATGAGCAGCAGCACAAGGCAACCCACACCCGGAGGAGGCAGCCGACAATGACGACCACCACCGATGATTATGATAGCCCGTGGAAGGATATCCTGGAACACTACCTGCCCGACTTCTTCGCCTTCTTTTTCCCGCACATCCACGCCGCGATCGATTGGACCCGACCGCCGGTCTTTCTCGACAAGGAGTTGCAGCAGGTGGTCCGCGATGCCGACCTGGGCCGACGCCTGGCCGACAAACTGGTGCAGGTCTGGCGGCGCGACAACAGCGATGCCTGGGTGCTCATTCATATTGAAGTGCAGGGGCAGGAGGAGGCCGATTTTACCCAGCGGATGTTTGTCTATGCCTACCGGCTGTTTGACCGCTACCGCCGGCCGGTGGTCAGCCTGGCGATCCTGGGTGACGAGCGTGCGACCTGTCGTCCATCCCAGTTCACCCTGGAGTTGTGGGGCTGTACGCACCAGTTTACCTTCCCGGTGATCAAGCTCCTGGACTATCGCGCCCGGTGGGCCGAGATGGAGGCGAGTGCCAACCCGTTTGCCACCGTCGTGATGGCCCATCTGACGGCCCAGACCACCCGGCAGGATGCCCCAGCGCGCGCGCGGGCGAAGCTCCACCTGACCCGACGGCTGTACAGCCTGGGATACCAGCGGCAGGACATTCTCAACCTGTTTCATTTTATTGACTGGCTCCTACGCCTGCCGGACGATCTGGAGACGCAGTTCTGGCAGGCGTTGCAAGCGTATGAGGAGACACAGAAAATGCCATATATTACCAGTGTTGAGCGGATGGGGATACAGAAGGGAATTGAGCAAGGTTTCCAGCAGGGCCGCGCCGAGGGCCGCGTCGAGGGCCGCGCTGAGGGCCGCGTCGAAGGGCTCTTGAGCGGAATCAAACTGATGCTGGAGATGAAGTTTGGCGCGGACGGGCTACGCCTGCTCCCGGAGATTGAGCAGATCCAGGAGCCGGATGTTCTCGCAGCGGTACTGGCAGCAATCAAAGATGCGCCGACACCGGATGCGGTGCAGCGGGTCTATACACCGCCGGATGATGAAGGGTAAGGACACCCGGAGGAGGCAACCTAACCATGACAACCACCACCGATGATTATGATAGCCCGTGGAGCTACAGCGTTACACGTTAGAGACTGTCTGAAAAGGGTTGGTTATGGG
>CAKZQX010000487.1 GCA_937141995.1 uncultured Chloroflexaceae bacterium
TCGTATTGCTCTTCTGGTCATTGGTGTACGTGCAGTTTCTGCTGGTCGATCTTCTACGTGGCCAATTTTTGGTACTTTATTACTATTCTTCTGGCTTATTTCATGGACTGCGCGAGATTACTGAGGCACATACTGATCTGGTAGCATGTATGCGGGAGGGTCACAGTGAGGGTAATAAAACTGCGGTCACCTCGGATTAGTTCAGCTTTTGGTATGCTCACTACGCGGATCTGGCAGATCTATGCGCGGATACTAGTCAACCGATTTCACCGGGTTTACTATGCGACAACGGCAAACTGGTCTCACAATACTTATTGTGGCTACCGGGTGCTTCAGTTTCCTGGTGATCTGTGGCTCTATCAGGAGTTGATCTACCGCGAACGTCCTGCGTTTATTATTCAGACGGGAGTAGCCTATGGCGGTTCTCTGCTCTTTTTTGCCCACCTGCTTGATCGTATCCAGGCTGATGCAACAACCATAGTGGTTGGCATTGATATTCAGCTTTCGGAGACAGCACAGCAACTTAATCACCCACGCATCCACCTGATCGAGGGTAACTCTACCGACCCACATGTTGTGAGGCAAGTGGAGTCGCTCCTGCCTGCTCCGATGGGGATGGTATCGCTCGATTCCGACCATAGTTGTACCCATGTTTTACGCGAAATTGAATGCTACCGGCACCTGGTACGGGTAGGCTGTTATCTGGTAGTCGAAGATACCAATCTTAATGGGCATCCCGTATGGGAAAATCATGGCGCAGGGCCATATGAAGCGGTTGAGCAATTCTTGTGTCTTAATCAGGACTTTATTCGTGATGATAATATCTGGCGACGCAATCTTTTTTCTTTTCATCAGTATGGGTGGCTAAAACGCGTGCAGTAGTAGGAACAGGACAGATAATGACCGTTTATGATTTCTGCGTTGATCCGGCGGATCTGACGATATCAGCAGCCTGGCAACTCCGCTGGACCGCAGATGCACACCGGGTACTGGAAATCGGCTGTGCCACCGGATTTATCAGCCGCTATCTCGTTGCGCGTGGGCAGGTAGTGGTAGGTGTCGAGCGCAACCCAGAGGTTGCAGAACAGGCGCGAACGGTCTGCCAGAAGGTTATTGTTGGCGATATCGAAGACCCTGCTGTGCAGTCGCAGATTACGCAGCAATTCGATGCGGTATTGCTCGGCGATGTGCTGGAACACCTTTCTACTCCAGATGCGCTCCTGGTTATGATCCGTGAACGCTGGCTCTGCCCGGGTGGCTGTGTGGTGCTATCGGTGCCTAATTCCGGACACTGGGTCTTTCGGCGGGAGGTGCTTTGTGGCCGGTTTCCCTACCGCCAGTATGGTTTATTTGATCAGACGCATCTGCGGTTTTTTACGCGTGGCTCACTCTACCAGATGATCCAGGCCAGTGGATATACCGTCGATCAAGCAGCGAATACTATTAATCATAACAGCCATGATGACCTGACTTTTGTCTGTCTGACCTGGTTTTATCGCAATCGACCTGATTTTCGTCGGGTTATGAATGTGTTGGAGTATCATTTATCGCGTCTGCTGCCAACCTTGTTTGCCTACCAATTTGTCTTGCGTATCTGTCCGCTGGACAGGGACATGAGGATACGCTAAAATTTTGAGACTAAAGTGATAATGCAAGCGTTTTTAAGTGTTATCATTCCAACCTATAACCGACATGATAGTTTGCTTCGAACGTTATACTGTGTTTTTGTCCAGACCTACCCATCAACCTGCTATGAAATCATAGTAGTTGATGATGGTTCACAGGATAAAACACCGGCGACATTGCGCCAGTTGTCCAGTCAGGGGCGGCTTACCTTTGTGCGTCAGGCACATGCCGGCCCCGCCGCTGCACGTAATGCCGGGGCGTGCGTAGCTCGCGGTAAAATGCTGGTATTTACTGACGATGACTGTCTGCCTGAACCGGACTGGTTGGTTGCTCTAGCTACCAGTTATACAGAACATACGGCAATACCACTCGCAGGGATAGGTGGAGTGATTCGGAATTGTGATGAAGGCCACTGGTTGCACCAATTCGCGGTTATACAGGGTCATCACCAGAGTCATACGTTAGATATGCCCGACTACCTGGACACGGCCAATGCCTGTTATCAGCAGACCGTTTTTGAAGCAGTGGGTGGCTTCCGTGAAATGTTTGTGGCAGGTGAAGATACCGACCTGGGCCTGCGTTGCAAAGCAGCAGGATATCAGTTTATTAGTAGCAATCACGCTGTTGTCTGGCATGTTGGGCGCACCTCATTGCGTGGCTTGCTCACTCAGGCATGGCTGCGGGGACAGGGGGATGCGTTGTTATACCTGCTGCACCCGACTGTCTTTACTTCGCCGTCTCGCAGTAAATTTCGCCAGTCTATCAGGCATCTATGCAAACACTTGATGCGGGTAGTTGATTATACCCCCACGCTACTGCGCCCATGGGTGCAGGCGGTGGGGGCAGTAGCCTATGCTATGCTCAGGGCACTGGTTGATCTTGGGGAGTTTACTCGACATACCTTGCCGGTACAGGGGGAGCGCTACAGATTAGCCGTGTCCACCGTTTGGTTGGTTAGACTCTACCTGGTGTTGGAGTGGTGGTATTATCTGGTGCGTCTGTCAGGGCGTGTCGTGGGTACATTTCACTTTACCTACAGGCAGGTGCAGGAAGAACAGAAGTAAAAGATGACCAGAGTAAGCGTTATTTTACCAACCTACAATCGGGCACACTTCCTTATGCGTGCCTTACAGAGTGTTCTCTGTCAGACATTTCAGGACTTCGAAATGGTGGTTGTGGATGACGCGTCCGATGATCATACTGGTGACATAATTGCCCAGTGTTCTGACAAACGTCTGCGCTATATACGACACGCAGAGCGCCGTGGGGCAGCGGCTGCTCGAAATACGGGAATCCGTGTGAGCCAGGGAGCCTATATTGCCTTCCAGGACAGTGATGATGAGTGGTTGCCGGAAAAACTCGCACGACAAATGGACGTATTTGCCCAATCTGACGCACGTACTGGCGTCGTATACTGCCGGTTCCAGCATATTCATGCGGAGAGAGTATCATACCATCCTTCAATGATGCGTACAGTCATCAGCCATCTGCTCCGGGTTTCTCGTGCGTTATGTGGCGACCTGCATCTGGCGCTGCTTCATGGGAACTGGATTACAACCCAGACGGCGATAGTTAGACGTACCTGTTTTGAGCACTGTGGTGCGTTTGACACAGAACTGAAGCGATTTCAAGACTGGGATCTCTGGTTGCGGTTGTCGCGTTTCTACCAATTTGCGTATATTAACCAGTCATTGGTACGAACACACTTTACTGCCGACAGCCTATCGGCGGCTTCGGATACACTTGTTCCCGCATTCGAGCGACTGATACGTAAGCATGCTACAGGCACGCAGCAGGGGAGATACCTGGTTGCTCAATACTGGTATGCATTGGGCAGGAGTGCATGTTACTCTCAACAGCGCAACCAGGGGATATATCATTTTATTCGTGCAATCAGGCTGTGTCCTTTCAATATGGTCTACTGGGTTGCAGCACTGGCAGCTCTTGCTGGTCTACCGATCTACTCCAGGCTTGCACCATTGATTGGTGGTTATTAGTACCAGTGCTGCAGAGCAAAACAAGGAAAGGTTCAACATGCAATCTTTGCAGCATGTGACGGCAATCATTATCAACTATAAAACACTCGACTTAACGGCACACTGTGTTGAAAGCTTCCTGGAAGCTTA
>CAKZQX010000488.1 GCA_937141995.1 uncultured Chloroflexaceae bacterium
TCGTCCACTTGTGTGGTCAGCGTCACTCCCTGCTGTTTGGCGTAGACCCGCGCCAGCCCGCTGGTTTCTTCGACCAGGGCCGCGACATTGACCAGGGAACGCTGCAAGGGACGTGGGCGGGCATAGGCCAGCAGTTGCTCAACCAGGCGATCAACCCGGTCGATTTCGCTCTGAATGACCCGCGTATACTCGCCGGGCTTGCCCGTATCGCCCAGTTCGTTCTGGAGCATTTGCGCGGCGGCGCGGGTGATACCGAGAGGGTTGCGCAGTTCGTGGGCCAGCCCGCCCGCCAGTCGCCCCAGGGACACGAGCCGTTCGGCGCGCCGCATCTGCGCCTCCATCACCCGTCGCTCAGTCAGGTCATCCAGCACAAGCACTGTGCCAACCTGTTCGCCCTGGCTGCCCCGTAGCGGCGCGCCGTGTAGCCCGAGCGTGCGTTTGGCCTGCGTCACCTGTTGATAGCCCTGGGCCCCGGCCCGCAGGTAGTCCTGAATGCTTTCCGGGAGCGACCACGCAGTATGTTCATTCCAGTCGAGCAGGGTGCGGGCGGCCGGGTTGAGTGTTGTTACATGCCCATCCGAGTCAACCGTCAGCACGCCACTGTCGATGCTCTCCAGAATCGAGGTAACGGAGGCGCGCATGCGCTCGGCTGCTTCCGCCTGGGCCCGCTGCTGTGCAGCGGCCTGCTGCGCACGCTGTCGCTGCCGCCGTTCAGCATCGGCCAGATAGCCGGTCAGTCCGGCGACAAACAGAAATGCGCCACACTCCAGCAGCGCATCAATCCCGCTCATGCTGGCATGCAGTGCAATCAGTGTGTGCGGAATGTAGAGTATGCAGATGATCCCGGCTGTACTGAGTCCGCCCCACAGCCCCCAACGCACGGCGGCGATGGCGATGGGAATGTAGTAGAGGCTGCGATAGATTAAATGGTAGGGCACAAGCTGGACATCCGTCAGGTAATGCAGCAAGGTAATTGCACTGACCATTGCCGCCACAATCCATAGGACCGGGGCGTACAGTCGGGGAGGAACGGATAGGATAGTGCGATTGGTAGGTTCCAGCGGACGCATACGCTTCCTCTTTCTTCTGATTAACAGAAGTTACGCGGTTACGAACCCGAAAGGACATTTCGCCTCCGGCAGGGCGGAAGAAACTATTCTTTTTCACAAAAATGTTGCACATAGTGCAACATTTTTGTGAAAAAGATCAAACAGTACCACGCTGCCGCAGGCGAATCTGGCTTCCATCTGGTCACACGTCCGGGTTACATGGTAACTGCATAAGTCCTGTGATTAACCGAATGATGCTGTGTATCGTAGCACAGGGAGGGTGTGGGCGGCAATCTCGCCACCGGACAGCGCATCCGCCGCACAGCAGGTGTGGCATATCCGCTGCTACATCACAGAGAGCCGGCAGAGTAAAGGAGCAGGGCGCAACCCTGCTCCTCTTCATATCACGCTATTATAGCAATCCTAAAGTGGTTGTAAACCACTCAAAAAGATGATATGATCCCTGCTACAGGCATATGCGCAAATGGGGAGATGACAGTCTACGGAGGGAGACGATGATGGAGACACTCGATCGCTTCCTGATGGAAACACAGGATGTCCGCGAGTATAAACGTGCGTTGGCAGTGAAATTGGCATTAAAAGGATATACCTATCCAGAAATTCATGCCATGATCCAGGTCTCAGAAGCATTTATTAGTAAATGGAAGCGCATGTTTCACACCAACGG
>CAKZQX010000489.1 GCA_937141995.1 uncultured Chloroflexaceae bacterium
TCTCTGGATGTGACCGTGGGATATCAATTCCGACATAGCTTGTTGCCGGGACATTATCGATAAAAGGTACTGTTGACAGCTCGAGTTCTCGTTGTAGCTCCACAGCGATGTTCTGCACACGCTTGAGTCGCTCGTTCCCTCGTAAATCGACGAGGAAACGGATTACACTCGGACCCACCTGCGCTTTTTCAGGATCAATAGGATATATTTGTATGCTATAGGTAGTAAGGGCTCGCTCTAAACGACGTGCATAATCGGTCAAATCCTCAGAGAGTGTTTGCTGTGACACGCCCGTGTTGGCATCTTCCACCTCTACTTGTTGGCTACTTGCATCTGATATAGCCTCTGGCATCTTATCCGCAGTACTAGCAGTGGAGCGCTGCTCAGACGACACTGGTTCTTCTGCTGGTGGAGGAGATTGTTCCGAAGATGCTATCGATTCAGGAGTCGCCTCTGGTACGTCATCTGATAGCCTGTTTTGTCGTTGTTCGATGGTCTCAGTCGTCTGACCAGAACCCCTAATGTCCTGTCTTGATGATGTTCGAGTTGATGTATCTGATCCTGTGTCAGGCAATGGATCAGGTGTGTTATTACCTACTGGTGGAAGAGTATCGTCGGGCGGGACTATCAATCCTTGGATGATGGGTGTTGATAGGGTTACCAGACGAATAGTTCCATCGGTCATATCATCTCGGTCACTTTGTCCTGCCGTTTCGAACTGGACATGTATAACCATTCCGCGACACTGGACGCTCGCCATTGCTCCCGGTAGCTCACGAAATGCAGCATTAAGTCGTTGATACCACTGCTGCTGATCTGTATCCGCATGAACTTCACGAAAGCACTCTCGATAGAGTTGATACTTGAGAGATTCGCGACGCGCTGGCATAAAAAGGCCGCTGTTCTCTTCAGAATCCCCAAACACTGGTTCGACTGTACGTAGTGTCGAGCGCAGCTGTTCTACCGCTTTCCCCTCAAGTCTCCGCTGTCGCGTTTCTTGATCAACGGTGAACCGAGCCTCACTACGGATATTTTCCCGTGATTTAACCTCAATGATATCAAGGATAAGGGTGCCATCTGGCTCTTCGTGGAGTCCGATTAAGTCAGCTCGTTCTCCAGCCAGTGGGTCGAGATTGAGCCACCGACGTGCCAATCCACTGTCGAGCGAGGCAATGAGTGATCCGCGATAATTTGAGGTGTACCAATGTGCTGCAATTACTGTCCCGATCAACCCTTTCAAATTATTTTCCCGCTGTTTTCCCGCCTGATTGCCTCGACCAATGGCCCGAAACAACCCACCTGCAGCAATGTGCCCATAGCGACGCATAAGCTGGCCAATATATGTCGCATCAGGATAGAGATTATATTGACCAAGAAGATCCACAATCTCTTGCATGGTTCGCGATGTCGCACGCGCCCAGACTGCTACTTCGCGTCTTCCTTTCAAATTTTCCTGAAGCGGTACAGCTTCTTCCGGGGCGTAGCCAGTTAGGAGACGATCCGCAACAGCAAGCCAGCGGGTACTCTGCGTACGCAGCAATTCGTTCAATGCGCCAAGATCAGTACTACTGCCCAGCTGCACCTGAAAACGCTGCCCTTCGTGAATATCAACTGCCTGGTTCATCAAATAGTGGTAGTTTGCAAAGGGGCCACTCTCGGCATCGGATGAGGGCGAAATTGTACCCTGGTGCAACACGTGATCATAGTCATACTCATAGGTCACGACAAGTGGACTGACGAGCAACTGACGCTGGCGCATAGTTGTTGCAACACTATATTCGGACTGGTCAAAACTATAGACAATGTGAACCGGACGCTGTGCCAGTTGAGAGGTGATATCTGACAGTCCTTGTACAGCTTCGAACAGGTTCAGAACAATGGCACCATTGAGCAGATGTTCCGCAACGCCGCTATCCTTACCCTCGAAGTCCATCTCAGCCAGGTGTTCTTGCAATGGTTGCGCTCTCGTTGTGTAAACATCAAGCACTACCTGAGTGTCATTGTATGTTCGTAGGAAACGTGTGACGGCGCGTAGAGCTTCTGAGAGGATAGGTATATCAATGAGCGCAACGCGTATCTGCGGGCGGCTATATGGAGCAAATACAACCCAACGCCTCATCACATCTTCCAGAAAATCGATGCCATCATCCCCAAGATAGCGATTCGTGCGGTTTTCGTATATCGGAAGAGTCTCAAAACTCCCCGCCTGAGGCAGCGGGCTGTTGTCCGGATCGAGACCAACAGGCACTACAAAATGCAGCAGATGGGGTAATTCAGGCATTGCTACGGCGAGTTGCTTTTGTTCCGTTGCGGTGAACTGTGTACCAATCTGCTGGAGTATTTCGCGATACCGCCAGAGGTGAAGCGGATGAAAGGGTGTGAGCATCGCTTTCCACTCCGATGGGGTTCGAATGAAAATAACATCCAGCCGGAGCAGTGCTTGAATAACATGCTGATACGCTTGTCGGAACTTACTTGATAACTTTCCTGTATGTTCATGCAAAAATTCAAGAAAATTCGTATAGCTATCAAGATATGCGTGCAAGGCATTCCGTGCGGTCGACTCATTGTAGAAGATTGCAATTGGTGCAATTGGCTCAGCCAGGAGTACTTCACTGTACTCTAGCAGATGTTCTCGAGCCTGTTGCATGCCTTCCCAGTGGGCAATTGCGCCATGATCGGCAGTATTGCCAATGATCTCATTGTCAAAGGCACGCAGAAGATCGATAAGGCTGCGGTTTCCAATTGACGGTAATGGTGCTGCCGGGTTGAATGGTGTTACTTTCTCCTTGCCACCAACACGTCGAATAATCTCGTCCAGTTTTTCTTGAGCAGCCTCAACAACTCCTCCCCACTGATCTGCTGCACAGCACTGGATAACAAAACTATGGAGGTTTCGCTGTTGTTTAAAGTCCTGCGGTTGCAAATGTTGAATTTCCCGTCCTCCAGTGATAGGGTCTAGCATATCATCGTCAGCTAGCTCCTCGCTCTGCACAGGATTTTCCTGCATCGCATTGCGCACACGCTGGAGATACGCGTTGACACTTTCTGGGTCACCACCACCTACAATGTGGTTGGCAAGCGCTTGCTGGAATTCGCGTTTCCCCAGAGTTTTATCTTTCCGGGACGGAGGTTCCGAAGGGAACGTGGTATCATCATCACTCTCTGCCTCAGATGGCAATTGAGATTCAACCTGGGAGTCAGATTTGCTCGACTCGAGTAAATATGCAACATCGTCAAATTGTAACCCGCGCAAAGACTCAAACTCGTTGTGGTCAAAGAAAGCTCGAAGTTGTTGCGCCGCCTGACGCAGACGCTGCTGTTTCACCCCCTGCGCTGACCGTACGAGCTGACTGATGCGTTTCCGGCTTCTGTCTGAAAGTTCACCGATAGCCGTAATCAATTCGCGATTCCGACCGAGCCGCTCGCCTACACTCACCTTCATGTCGAGGATGCCAGGGTCATCGAGTAACCCCATTCGCCAGAGATTGGTAGGAATCGCATCAGTCGCTTCGTAATTGTCTGCAACAGCTCTGGTAAACGCTTCCAGCATTGGATAGGGCAGTGTTGCTGCTAATTCAGAAAGACCACGCCAGAAGCGTTGCTGAGGATGATTGACGGTTAGATTCTGTTCAGCCCAGGCGATGAGATGCTGTGAAACATCTCGGGTAGTGAGTGCATCAAGCTCTTCCAGCGAGCCGAGTTTCTTCATATCACGCGCGACAAACACCAGGATACGACCGGCGTACGTGCCGGGACGATTACGCCAGCTTGTCGCTGCCTCAATGGTTGTCGCCAGTTCGATCTGGTTAGTGGGTTGGCTTATTTGAGAATAGCCGACCACAGCAACGGCCAATGATTGTGAAAGGTCGGCGGCAACCACTGATGCGATTGCGACCGGGTCAATATTCTGAACACTGCGTATGACAATGCCGATCTTGGTATCTGGCAAACGCTGCCGCAGCAGATCAGTGAGTACCTCTGTCAACGTTACTTCCATATGCCCTCTGCCTGCACTTCCATAACACCATCGGCCAGCATGCGAGCGAAATTGAGATCTCGCAGCGCATGCGTGAACGCAGTCTGATTTTCTTTCAGGGCTTCGTTGTCTGCCTGATATATTCCTGCGCTCAAAAGCGCATTGAGATCATCGATACTACCCCCAATGATAATGCCGTATCGTTCACCAAGTCGCTGCTGCAAGGTTGGTAGATCAAGTGTGTCACCCGGCATTGCAACACTTCGGATGAGCACTTCAAGCATGTCCTGTCGAGGGGCAATCTGCTTGGCAGGCTGAAGATTGTGTGGCGGCCAAAAGAGACCACCTCGCACACCCAGAGCACGGAAATACTTGATGGGGGTAGTTTCTGCCATAAGGGCCAGAATGTTATAAAGTGTCTCACCAAATACGAGATATGGATCATTTGCTGATGTGGCTTCCTGTTGAGCTTCTCGCCATTCCCGTTCACTTGTTTCGCGTGGTTTTTTGGCATACCATGGAGGTTCATTCAATGACTCAAGAGGGTAGTGCTGTCTCAGGTAATCAGCAAACATCAATCCATAGAAACGAGTGATTGACTGGCATACCAGCACAAAAGAACGCTGTGAGGCCAGTCGCATAGGATGCCGTGCCTGGTCGGTGAAATCAAATACAAAGAGAGGTCGTGCAAGTTGGCTATTTGCCTGCCAGGTGTGTTCTAGATCAGCCATATAACGAACAAGAAGGAATGAGCCGAAAAGAAGAGCCATCCGCAACCGGGTGAGTTTATTCGGATGCTCATTCAGGTGATGCGCCAAACATTGTGCGCCTTCGGTCAGAGCGAGCATTCTTGTCCGAAGTAATGATGGACAGTTATTATTGAGACTGACAATCTCATTGGGACGCTCCAATTGAGTTTTTGGGTTTGGAATGCGCTCACCGAGTAGAGGTCTTACGATGAAGGTAATCGGATCTGTTTCCTCCTGAAGCGCGGTCAGGATCATGTTGGTAAAGGTGGGTGCTTGTTGACGCAGCCAGTGTCCAAGAAATTCACCGCCATCCTGAGCAATTCGGTCATTCGAGACCAGTTGCTTCGTCCCGGCTGAATGAGAGTCCATACCGTCGGTAAAAACTGCACCATCTGCGTGGACAACTTTCCGCAGCGCCTGACGTAACATAGCGATGTCAACAGGTGCTATTTCGTCCGTATCGAGTCTCCCCGCCTCTTGGAGTCGATCAAAGATCACCGAAAGCTCGTGAGGTCTCGATACACCTTTCTTGGCCTCATAGACAACAAATTGTACCAGTTGACGGGTATCATAACTGTGTCCAAGCAAGACACGAAACAGACCATTGGCAAGATGTACTGGTTTGACACTGGCAGTATTCGGACTAAAACCAATGTAATGTTGTTCAATAAGGTCACGCTGCTCTTTGATATTGAATGGCATCTAGGTTTGTCCCTCATTTATAGCAATGTAGCTGTTATCTTCAGTGTCAACAGTTACACAAATTTCCTGCTGCGTGACTGGATCCAGAATCCGAGCTGTCACCTCGTCTTCAATAGAAGCATTGCGATCAGTTAAATGCTCAAGGAACTGCCAGATACGCCGCGTCGTTTCCGGCTGCAGCATCAAGGCGGGCAGTCCTTGTTCAGCCCGGTGCAAAAACCGATAGAGCGTATAATCAACGCGCAGACTTGCCTGCGGCGAACCTTTCAGTTGCAGCAGGCGATGATCATCAATTAGAGCGTAAGCGGCTGCCATATGTGCTACCAGTTTTGGTTCCAATAGCTCAAACTCTGTGCGCTTTCGTTCCTGAACGGCGTAGAGTATTCGCTGGGCGCTCTGATCATAGCGATGACTCTGCCAGACCGGCAGCGTTTCGGCGCTTGCTCGACGTCCAAAGAAGTATGTCAGCTTCCGTAGTATGTCCCGGAGTGCCTCGCGTTTACTTTTTCTCAGGAATTCCTCGAACGCCAGTTCATCATCACTGACAAAATCGAGCAACTCTGCTCCCTTATCGTGATAAAAGAAGAACGCACGCTTCCGCTGTTTGAACTGCTCGATGCTCTGATCATCCAGCGAACCGGCTGGTGCAACATCGGGGGTAAACCATTCTTGGTTGCCGAATGTGTTGTCAAGGAGTTGTTCATCGTATATCGGGTGACAGACCCGTGCTGGATCGAACGATGCTCGCACTTCATCAAATAATCGTCCCTGACCACGATACGCAAGTTGTGCCAGTGCCAGATCTGCATTGTCGCTTTCCCGTGCAAGATGCTCACAATCGCGGTCGGCGAAAAG
>CAKZQX010000490.1 GCA_937141995.1 uncultured Chloroflexaceae bacterium
TGGAGGCAACCCGCCACATCTTCAGAGTCAGGCGCGATGATTTTCGCGCCGAGCGTCTGCTACTCTTCCGGTGCGGTCGCGTCCCAGGTTTCCTGAGTGTAGCCAAGCTGTTCTACCGCAGCCTGTTCTTCCGGGGTTAGCTCCTCCCAGGTGGCCTCTTCCGAGGCGGGGATGTTGGTTTCTTCGTCCCAGCTTGTGGCATCCCAACCCAGAACACCCCAGGCTTCCTGCTCAGCAGCGCTCAGATCGGCCCAATCAAAGCTGTTCCAGAACTCCTCAAGGTCACCCTCCGGGGTGCGGATCTGGTCAGCACTAACTTCCTCGGCGGCCTCATCAGGCACATCTACATCTATCTCCTCCGTAGATGTCGTTCCCTGATTACAGGCAGCCAGTACCATCAGCATCAACAGCAGCGAACCGATCAATCCACCCATACGTCGCGTCATGTGATGATCCTTTCTTGCTTTCTGTTCACCTATTCCAGTCTGATTGGCGTGCATTCGGGATTGCGTGCGATGGTCGTTACATCGTTTCCGCCCTGCGGCAGTTCAGTATAAACGAAACATCACGGTAGTCAACTGCTGCCCAGTCCATGCTGAACGGCCAGGAGGGCCGCCTGCGTGCGATCGGTAACATTCAGTTTGGCAAAGATGGTGCTGAGGTGATTGCGTACGGTGCCCTCCGACAGATGCAGCCGGGCGGCAATCTCGGCGTTGGTGCAGCCCTGCGCCAGCAAGCGCAACACTTCGGTTTCACGTCCAGTCAGGATCGCAGTAAGTTGAGTTGACGGCCGGTGCTGTGAACCGGCCACCTGGCCCAGTAATTTACCGGCCACATTCGGATCGACAAATGTCTTTCCTTCTACGGTTCCGCGTACTGCTTTGATAACCTCGTCGCGGGGCATGTCCTTCAGCATATAGCCGTCTGCCCCGGCGCGAACGGCATCAAATACCCACTCATCATCATCGTAGGTGGTTAAGACCAGCACCTTGATCGCGGGAAAGCGCGCGCGAATCCGGCGGGTTGCTTCAATGCCATTTATCCCCGGCATCTTTAAATCCATCAAAATCAGATCGGGCTGCTGCTGTGCCGCCAGTTCCAGCGCCTCGGCTCCATCCCGGGCCAGCCCGACCACTTCGATGTCCGGTTCCAGACGGAGTAACAGCGCCAGGCCATCCCGAATGATTGCCTGGTCATCACAAATAAGCACGTTCATTGGCGTTCTCCTTCGATGCACAACTGTACGGTTGTCCCCTGCCCCGGCCGGCTGGCGAGGGTCAGTGTGCCACCAACAAGCTCGGCCCGTTCACGCATCCCCGCCAGGCCAAAATGTCCTGCGGTTACGGCCTGCTCCGGCGCGAAGCCGGAACCATCATCGCACACGCGCAACATTACGGCCGTACCGGGCAGGGTGACTTCCACCGTCAGCGTGTGCGCATTGGCATGATGTGCAACATTGGCGATGGCCTCTTGTGCCACCCGGTAGAGGCACTGCTCCACAACCGGGGCCAGCGGCGGCAGGTGCGGAGGCAACAGCAGGTCTACTTCGAGGTTAGCCCGTTCGGCGGTTTCCGTCGCCATCTGGCGGAGTGCCAGTAAGAGCCCCAGATCTTCGAGCGGACTGGCCCGCAGAGATTTGAGCGCCAGCCGCGTCTCCTGCAAGCCGGAACGGGTCGCCGCCAGCGAGGTGTCGAGCATGCGGCGCACGGCTGCCGGGTCAACCTCCCAGTAGGCGCGCATCGTCTCTAGATGGACGCTGAGACCCGTAAGCGTGTGAGCCAGCGTGTCATGCAGTTCGCGCGCCATCCGGTTGCGCTCGCGGCTGATGGTCAGCTCTTCCAGCGTGGTCGCGTATGCTGTCAGCCGGGCATTGGCCTGTGCCAGCGCCGCCTGCTGCTGTCGTAGACGCCTGATCAGTGTGCTGATGAAATAGCCCACTATCAGAAAACTGACGGTTTGAATAACCAGCACTGTTACCGGCGGCCAGAATGGTGCGCCAGTAGGGAGATTGACTCCCAGATGCAACCCCAGGTTCAGCAGCGCTATCCCGGCGTTAAACAGCAGGACGGCCCGCCAGCCATACTGCCAGGCGGTGAGGATCAGTGCCAGCAGCAGGAGCGGCATCTGGCGTAGCAACAATCCTTCCGGGCCCGTTGCCGGACTGGCAGGAATTCGCTGCACCAGCAGGTTGCTACTGACAATCGGCACCAGGGTCAGCAGGCCAATCAGCAAGGGCACAAACGCCCGGCCCAGCCGGATCCGGCCCGGCGACCAGTGCAGCAATATCATCACGAGCAGCCCATCAAAGCCGTTGAGCAGATAATAGCCTGGCGCGAAGAGTGGGTATGGATATAACATGTGGTCAATCAGGGCGAGTGCCAGGACATAGTTCAGCCAGAGTGTGCTGGTGAGCGGTAGCACGTTGATGATACCCGGTTGTGCATCGTCTGTTTTCATTGCCTCCCCATTGTATACCAGCAGCATCAGCGGTTGCCAGATGTAGCCTGTCTCGATTTCTATTACCGCACCCATGACAGATGTCATAGGGGGACAGGCGGAAGATA
>CAKZQX010000491.1 GCA_937141995.1 uncultured Chloroflexaceae bacterium
TACCCCTATCCCGGATGAGGCCGACGCCGGCGATCTGGTCACGGCAACCCCTGCAGCGGAAGCCGGCGCCGCGGAAGTCGCCGCGGAAGTCGCCGCGGAAGTCACCGCTACCGCTACCGCTACCGCTACCGCCACTGTTACTGTTACGCGAACGCCGCGCCCGACTCGCACCCCCAGCCCAACGGCCGAGCAACTGGGTCCACCGGGCCCACCCGAAGCCACGCCGGAGGAAGAGGCGAGCCAACCGACCTCCCCCACATTGCAGCAGGCCGCTAACCCGGATGGACGCACCTATGTTGTGCAGCCGGGTGATACACTGTCGGCGATTGCCACGCAGTTTGATCGTTCGGTCGAGCAGTTACTCACGGCCAACGAGTTGACGCCAAACCAGGCTGATTCGCTCCGGCCGGGGCAGGAATTGACGATACCCTAGTGCGATAGAGGTAACAGCACCATTGAACTGAAGTTATGGAGGACAGCATGAGCGACGATCCGGAAAAAACTCCGCATGCGCCGGATCAGCCGGACCAGCAGTCGGATGCCGGGGAGCAACCAACAGAACAACAACAGCCCCAGTCAGAAACAGCCGTCGGAGAACAACCGACAGAACACCCTGATACGCAACCAACCGCCGCCGAGGAGCAACCCCTCCCGCTTGAAGAGGATTTCGGGCCCGAAGACACCGGCCGACCGGCCACACCCCTGTCACGCCTCACCGCCGGCGGATGGTCCGGTCGTGTCGGGACGATTGCTATTGCGGTTGGGGCGGCGGTGTGTATTATGCTGATCATCGTGATCAGCATGGGCATCCGCCCGGGCGAGATGGCTACATTACGTCAACAGAATACCCTGCTCCAGACCCAGGTGGCCGAAGTGGATGTTGAGGTTGACGATCTGGTGGTCGTGGTTGAGGCCGAACTGGCCGCCAATGAGGCCGCAATTGCTACGGTTGCCGCATCCCAGGCCGGCCAGGAAGAGCAGATCGCGGAACTGACGGAGCACTCCGAGCGGCTCTATGTGTTTCTCGAAGTGCTCGGCGAAGTTGCCAACCGTACTGTAGCCGGCGAAGATCCACGTCTCCCGCAGGCAACCGACACGGTGCTCTTGCGTCAGACACCCTCGGCGGGTGAGGCCGCCGCGACAGACATGGTCGAAGCGACTTCCACCTCAGTACCCCAGCGGGATCTGGTAGGACCACCTCGTCCGACCCGGATCGCCACACCGACCACCACGCCAACCCGCAACAGTGTGTCACGTTGACCTGTTGTGTTAGAGTGAATATGTAATCCGGGTAAATGTCCGTCCGTACCGTCCGTAGGTCACGCTGGAAGCGTGACCTACGCCAACGCCACCGGTTACCCGCGTCCCCGCGCCAGCTCTTCCAGCACCTCCAGGAAGCGGTCAATCTCCGCAACTGTGTTGTAGTGCGCCAGACCGACACGCACCAGGCCACCCTTGTCCGCGACACTCAGCCGCTCACTCAGGCCAATCGCGTAGAAGTGACCGTCCCAGGCAAAGATGCCCTGCTGCCCCAGATAATCGGCAATTGCGCGGGGCGCATGCCCGGCCAGTTGAAAGGAAACCGTGGGCGTACGCTGATCAAACCGCTCCGGCTCCCGAATGCCGTAGAAGGTCAGGCCCGGTATCTCCAGTATTCCGGCGATCAGTCGCTCGCTCAGGTCACGCTCGTACGCCTTGATGCTGTTCATGGCCGTCACCAGGGCGGCGCGGCGGCCGGCTCCGTTCGGGGGCGCAGCACCATTCGTGCCCGGGCCGCCTACGCGTAACTCGCTCTGCGTGCTATGGTGCGCCAGGCCCGCCAGGTAGTCAACCGCTGCCGTCGTGCCCGCCAGTCCCTCGTGGTTCTGGGTGCCGGTTTCCCAGCGCCCCGGGCCGCTCTCGGCGGCCGGCCGGACCTTGTAGGGGCGCAGCCGCTCCCAGTGCTCGCGCTTCCCGTAGAGGCAGCCGACATGCGGCGCAAAGAATTTGTAAGCGCTGCATGCCAGGAAATCACAGTTCAGCGCGCGTACATCAATCGGGCCGTGGGGCGCGTAATGCACCGCATCCACAAACGTCAGCGCGCCGACACTGCGGGCCATATCGATCACGCGCCGGATGTCGTTGATAGTGCCAACGGCGTTGCTGGCATAACCCACCGCAACCAGGCGCGTACGCGGGGTAATTTTGGCGGCAAAGTCTTCCATGTCGAGGGTGCAGTCCTCAACGTCAACATCTACCGCCCGAACGGTGACACCGCGCTCTTCCAGGGCATACCAGGGAGCGACGTTCGCATCATGATCGAGGCGCGTAACCAGCACCTCATCGCCGGGGCCGAGATCCCGCGCAATGGCGCGACTGACTGCAAAGGTGAGTGAGGTCATATTTTGACCAAAGATCACCTCGTCGGCATCGCAGCCAAGCAGATCGGCGATAGCGTTGTGGGCGGCATCAATCACCGCATCAGTTGCCTGACTGGTCGGAAATGCACCATGGTCATTGGCATTGGTATGGACCAGATAGTGCGCCATGGCGTCAATAACCGCCTGGGGCACCTGCGTCCCGCCGGGGGCATCAAAGAACAGCGCAGGATGACCATTAATCTGGCGGGACAGTGCCGGGAAGTGTGGACGGATGCTCATCGGAGCGAAGCAAGACATACCTGTTTCCTTTGTGATAAAGATACTACGGTCTGGGGTGGCAGTTAGTATACCCGAACTTTGGCGCAAGCCTGCATCAGATCAATCAGATTACACATGTTACGCGGTGAGCGTACAAATCGGACATGTACGCCCACAACGGCCGTCTTCGCCGGCGGCAGCATGGTACGTTGTGAACAAGAAGAGAATCTTCTGCCCTGCCGGCGGCGAATCAGTTGATGAGGGTAAGCACCGCGTAACTCCTACCAGATTAGCCAAAGTTACATGGTCCTCCGCGCGGAGGCGTATTTCGTCTCCGGCAGGGTGGAACGGGACATTCTTTTTCACGAATGTGATCGTTCACCGCGTAAATCTCATCAGATTGACAAAACTCCGGTTGATCGCTACGCTACATTCTAATTTGCAAGACATTGACCAGCAACGTAGGAGAAAATCGCATGGCTGAATCGAAACAGTCAATTGCACTGGCTTCGGTTGGCTCGAGTGCTGTGCTTGCCGGCATCAAACTGATTGTTGGCATAGCGACCGGTAGCCTGGGTATTCTGGCTGATGCGTTTGACTCGCTTCTGGACATCATAGCGACGGGAATTACATTTCTGGTTGTGCGCTTTGCCGATCTCCCGCCGGACGAGAATCATCCCTACGGTC
>CAKZQX010000492.1 GCA_937141995.1 uncultured Chloroflexaceae bacterium
GCATGCCGGCATTGGCCGTTTCGCGGTTTTCGCTCATGTCGTGGTGTTCGTGGTCCAAACTCCCACCGCGTAAGTCCTCTCAGTGAACGACGTTATTCCCGATGGACAACAACCCGTGAGAGGCACACCCTTCCCGCTACTCCACCGTCACACTCTTCGCCAGGTTCCGCGGCTGATCGACATCGCAGCCGCGCCGTACCGCGATCTGGTAGGCCAGCAGTTGCAGCGGAATGACCGTCAGCACCGGCGTCAGTAGCGGGCTGGTCTCCGGGATGTGAATCACATGATCGACCTTGTCGGGGAGCAGCGTGTCGCCCTCGCTGGCGATGGCAATCACATGCCCACCGCGCGCCTTGACCTGCTCGATATTGCTCAACATCTTCGCATAGATCCCATCGCGGGGCGCAATGCAGAGCACCGGCAGCGTATCATCGATCAGGGCAATCGGGCCATGCTTCATCTCGCCGGCCGGGTAGCCCTCCGCGTGAATGTAGCTAATCTCCTTCAGCTTGAGCGCGCCCTCCAGCGCAATCGGGTAATTCACCTGGCGGCCCAGGTAGAGCGCGTTGCCGGCATGGTAGTAATACTCGGTCAGCATTTCGCACTGTGCTTCGGCCCGCTCCAGCACCTGCGCGGCCTTGCGCGGCAGCTCGATCAACGCCTGCACATGCTCCCGGATCTGCGCGGGCGTCAGGGTGTTACGCGCCTGCGCCAGACGCAGCGCAAACAGATAGCCCGCCACCAGCATATTGGTAAAGCACTTGGTCGAGGCCACCCCGATCTCCGGCCCGGCATGCAGATAGATCGGCCCGCCATCGGCGACACGCGCCGCCTGGCTGCCAATCGCATTGACGATAGCCACACCGGGAACCTGCTGTGAGCGCGCCTCCTCCATCGCCGCCAGCGTGTCAACCGTTTCGCCGCTCTGGGAAATCGCCAGCAGCAGCGTCCGTTCATTCAGCAGCGGCTGCCGGTAGCGAAACTCGCTACCATAATCCACCTCGACCCGCACCTGCGCCAGTGCCTCGATCATAAATTTGCAGATCAGCGCCGCGTGCCAGGCCGTGCCGCAGGCCACTGCGTAGATGCGATCAACATTGCGCAGTTCGGCATCACTCAATGTGAGATCTTCCAGATAGACCGCGCCCGCCTCCTGGTCGATCCGCCCGCGCAGCACATCCATCAGCGCGCGCGGCTGCTCGTAGATCTCCTTCTGCATAAAGTGCTTGTAGTCGCCCCGCGCTGCCGCCACCGGATCCCAGGTCATCGTAACCGGCGCACGCTCCACCGGCTCCCCGGCCAGCGTGCTGATCTGCACGCGCTCCCGGGTAATCACCGCCAGTTCGCGGTCCTCCAGGAAGAGCATATGGCGCGTATGATCCAGAATGGCAGGCATATCCGAGGCGACAAAATGCTCGCCCGCGCCCAGACCGATCACCACCCCGCCTGCGTTGCCCAGCCGCGCCGCCACCAACCGCTCCGGCTCGCGCAGGCTGAAGGCGACCACCGCGTTGCCGCCGCGCAGTTCGCCCAGCGCGCTGCGTACCGCCTGCTCCAGCGAGCCATGCTCACGATAGTAGTTACCCACCAGATGCGCGATAATCTCGGTATCCGTCTGGGAGTGCAGGGTATGCCCCTGTTCCAGCAGGCGGCCTTTCAGCTCCAGGTAGTTTTCGACAATGCCGTTCTGAATGACCACAATCTCGCCGCTCTGATCGCGGTGGGGATGGGCGTTGTTCTCGGTGACACCGCCGTGGGTGGCCCAGCGCGTATGTCCGATGCCGACACTGCCGACGACCGGCTGCTCGCGCAGGTGTGTCACCAGGTTGATCAGTTTGCCGACGCTGCGCCGCAGTTGTAGCCCGGCGGTCGGCTCATACACGGCGACCCCGGCCGAGTCATAGCCGCGATACTCCACCCGCTGCAATCCCCCAACGACGATATCCCCCGCGTTGCGCGGGCCGATGTAGCCAACAATGCCACACATACATCCCCTCCTTGTAGCTTAATCTTTCATCGCATTGTTCACAATTGATGATATAAACCTTCAAAATAACCCGAATATGCCATCCTGGAATCCCGGCTTGAGCCGGTGGATGCCTGCCGGGGCCGCAGCCTACTGGGAACGCCTGATCCGGCTGAAGCCGGGACTCCCGATCAACTCCAGCGTCCCTACAACCATGCTCCACCTGAACGACAGGCCGTCGGGTGCATTGTATGCACCATTCCGAAGTCAGACCGCTGTAGGGTGCATTGTATGCACCATTCCGAAGGG
>CAKZQX010000493.1 GCA_937141995.1 uncultured Chloroflexaceae bacterium
CTCGCCTGCCAGAGCTTCGCCATGTACGGCCTGCTGTTCCAGTTGCCGCAGTTCGGTATCGGTGCCCCAGACCACATAGGCATGGTGCGGCATGTAGCTGACCGGCCGCAGTCCGAGGTCGCGCAGCGTGTCCAGCCACTCCGCTTTGATCGGCCCGATGAACTGCACCATCCAGAACTGTGGTCCCGCAATGCGCTGCTGGCGCAGTTCCGCGCTTACGGCAGGTGAACCGGTGCCTGTATCGAAGGAGTTGCCGCGCAGCATGATCGTATCGAAATCATCCTGGTAGATCACACTGGTGCGTGTTTGGAGCGACCGGGCATTGGCCGGGGAAACCCGCCAGAGCGAAAACGCGCCATAGTCGGCCAGCAGCATGCCCCCCTGCCGGGGCAGCGCGCTGAGGGTCTGTGTATCGCGGGCGTCTACGATAAGTTTGGTTGTGTTACGGGTAGCGGTATACGCATCGGCCCGCACAGCGTCGGCTGTGTCGGGATGCCGGCTAAACGGAATGAAGAAGATGAGCAGCAGAACCGCGAGGCGCAACAACCAGCGTTTTGCAGGAGGCATAACGGTAACTCCTTGTGTCTGAACGACAGAACGTATGCAGGCGTAGGCTGGATCTGCACCTGGTACTACATACGTTCCGTCAGGATGAGAAGCGGCGAACGACTCTGACGACCGTAACCGCGCGAAAGGCTTGCTGATCGTACGATACAGGATCGTTTCTATGCTACCATACCCCCCCACCGTTGGCTGTAGAAAAAAGGTGAAAGTTGCGTAGACAAAATGGACCCTATGTCAAACATCTAGCACGAACGGCATGCCCGGCGTGTCATCTGGCGTCCAGTTCACGATATACCGGCTGTACCAATTGATCACTGCTATCAGATAGAGCCGGCTGCGTGCCGGCCGGTATGTGTTGTCCGCCCCTGAACTCTCTCAGGCGTAGGGCTTTCTGGTAGGGGCAGGTTCTCATGCCTGCTTATGGCGTGCTAATGCGGAAAACGTTGTCGCCGGCAACCATTGGGAGTTGCCCCTACCGATCCCCTTGGAACGCGATCCATCCAAAAAGCCTATACTTGAGAGCTTCCGCCGTTCTCCCGCTTCCGCCTTTAAGCCTAAGATATTCCCTTAGGCCAGTTACGGCATTCACCCGTGGTACTGTCCATTCTGCTCTGCTATTGTGAGGACAGACAGGTGAGGGATACCTGGAAACATAGCAACGGTTTCGGAGGAGGCACATATGACGAAGAAGATCCTGGCGTTCGTATCGGAGTGGGGCTACTGGGGTGAAGAGTTGGTCGGCCCGCTCGAAGTTCTGGATGCGCATGGCTACGAGACGGTGTTTATGACCGCGACCGGCAAGAAGCCGCGCGCCCTGCCGCCCAGCAAGAATGCCGGCTACTTTGACCCGCCGCTGCGCAAGGTCGTCACCAGCGAGTATTACGCCGAGAAGACGCGCAACCTGGAGCAGTCGGAGCGAATTGACAATCCGATCAGCCTGAACGACTGGTTCCCGGAGCGGCCCTACTTCAACGATCCTGAGTTCGGTCACGAACTGGAGAAGTATTACAACATGCGCGATGAGTGCTGGCAGCAACTGGCCGAGTATGACGCGCTGCTCATTCCGGGCGGCAGTGGTGCCCTGGTCGATATTGCCAACAACCAGCGCCTGCATGATGTGGTCCTCGGGTTCCGGCACCACGACAAACTGATCGCGCCGATCTGCTACGCCGTGGGTGTCCTGGCCTTCGCCCGGGACTACACCGACCGCAAGAGTATCATCTGGGGTAAGCATGTGACCGGCCATGCCATCGAGTATGACTACAAGGACGGCACCGGTTTTATCAATGTCAATGCCAACTTTGGCCCGCCCTTCTATCCGCTTGAGTTTATCCTGCGCGATGCCACCGGCCCCGAAGGGCAGTACCACGGTGGCGTGGGGCGCACTACCTCCACCATTCTGGACTACCCCTTCCTGACGGGGCGCTCCACCCAGGACTCGCGCCTGGTGGGTGAGAAGATGATCGAAGTGCTGGAGCAGGGTCTGCGCCGCTGGGGGTGGTAGTCGTCGGAGAACCGAGAACCGAGAACCATGAGAACTGAGGTCAGTCCTTGGTTCTCAGAGACTGTCTGAAACGGGTGTGTTATGGGGATACG
>CAKZQX010000494.1 GCA_937141995.1 uncultured Chloroflexaceae bacterium
CCGGCAGGGCGGAAGATTTCATCCTTGTTCACAATCATGTTACACAATGTGTAACATGATTGTGAACAAGACAACAACGTACCATACTGCCGCAGGCGAATCTGACATTCATATCGGTCAATAGACCGAAATACGGCTGCACCGCGTACCTCGTGTCAATTCAGGGTTACATCAATGTCCCGGACCATGCGCGTCGCGCCGCCGTCAGGGAGTTCCCCGATGCCGGCCTGATGCCGACTCACGGCAGCACGCCGGTCACTATTGCTGACGTTGACATAGCCCGATGTGGCAGAGAAACTGGAGGCAATCGTCACCTGACCAGTCTTTCTTGCGCCGCTCCCCGTTCCGTGCTACGATGACGGCTGGTTGCAATCAGTGCCGCTCAGAACTACAGCACCAGTTGAGAGGAACCAATGCACTATTTCAATCGTGCTCTGTTACTGATATTCATATGCACCGGCATATTGCTAACCGGATGCAATATTGCCGGTAGACCCACCGCCGATGTTACCTCCACTCCTACCCCGACGCCCCGCGAATTGAGCAGTCGCATTGGCGCAGCGACCCGCGCCACCGAGACGGTTCACTTCCTGATCGCGTTGACCGGCGCGCCGGTTGCCGCCGAACCCAGCGGGTTTTTTACCCTGGTGACAATGGAGGGTGATCTGAAGCGGCCCGATGGGGTGCTGGCAACGGTGACGGTGCGTAGCGTGACCGGCATCGCCGAGGTGCGCACGGTCTCGCTGGCGGGCCGGCAGTATGTTACCAACCCGATTACCCGCCAGTGGCAGTGTGTCGCCGCCGATTTTGCCTTCGATCCGGCTATTCTGTTTGATCCCGAAGTTGGCCTGTCGCATCTGCTGGAGACAGGCTTTGAAGAGGTAGAACTAGTCGGGATTGAAGATATCGCCGGGCAGCCGCACTACCATCTGCGGGGGATTGTCCCCGGCGAAGAACTGCGAGCGATCAGCTATAACTCGCTGGGAGCAGGGCCGGTTGCCGTGGATCTCTGGGCCGAGCAGGCAACCATGCGTGCAAAGCGGATTATCCTGGTTGATACGACCACCGATCCGGAGCAACCCAGCACCTGGACGATGAACTTTAGCGACTATGGCAAGCCGGTTGATGTGCGCGTGCCGCCGGGAGCCGACTGCTGATACGCGCAACCTCCGCTGTGGGATACAGGCAGCCTGATTGTGTGCTGTACGCCCGCCCCGGTTTATCCAACAAAACAACTCAACAGTTATGTCAACACAAACATGCACCACAGACATGCAAGACTCCCGTTCACAGGTTAAAAACCCGAATGTGGCGCTAGCCCTGATCGGGCTGGCGATCTTCATGGGCGCAACCGATCTGACAGTTGTCACGGCGATTTTGCCCAAAGTCATGGTTGACCTGGATGTCTCGATTGACACCGACCTGAACCATGCCGCCTGGGTCATCACCGGCTACCTGCTGGCCTACACCATCAGTATGACCTTTATGGGCCGGCTGTCGGACATGATCGGGCGACGGACAACCTATCTGCTCTGCCTGCTAATCTTTATCGTCGGCTCCGGGGCGGCCGCGGCGGCCCCCACGCTGAACGCGCTGATCGCCGGGCGCATCGTGCAGGCGCTGGGGGCGGGCGCGATGGTGCCCATCTCGATGGCGCTGGTAGGCGACCTCTTTCCCCCGCAGCGGCGGGCGCCCGCGCTGGGCTTTATCGGCGCGGTCGATACGGCCGGCTGGATGCTGGGGCATCTCTACGGCGGCGTGCTGATGCGCGCCTTCGATGACTGGCGGCTGCTGTTCTGGCTGAATATTCCGATGGGAATGGTTGCGCTGGGGTTGACATGGTGGGCGCTGCGGCGGGTGCCCCAGTCACGGGCGGGCGGTTCGTTCGACTGGGCCGGAGCGCTGCTGATCACCGGGAGCCTGACCGCGCTCAACATCGGACTGGCGGCAGGCGGGGAGATGGGCGCGACTAACTTCTATGGCGAGCGGATCGGTCCGCCGCCCTACGCCCTGCCGCTGGTCATCGGCGCGCTGTTCTTGCTGGCGGCTTTTGTCTGGGTGGAACGGCGGGCGTGTAATCCGCTGCTGGATCTGGGGCTGTTTCGCCATCGGGCGGCCGCCGCGGCCTGTGTCGTCAATACACTGGTCGGCTTTGCGCTGGCATTGGCCCTCGCCAATGTGCCGCTGTTTATCAACACCCGCCTCGCCCTCTTCAACATGACCGATCCTGATATTCTGCGGATCGGTGCGTGGGATAGCGGCTGGATTCTCTCGGCGTTGACCCTGACCATGGCGTTGACGGCGGTACCCGGCGGCCGGCTGGCAAGCCGCTTCCGCGAACGTCTCCCCACCGTGGCCGGGTTGCTGCCGGCGCTGGTGGGCTACCTGCTGCTCAGTACCTGGCAGGCCGACACCGGCTACCCGGTGATGGTGGCCGAGTTGATCCTGGTGGGCATCGGCCTGGGTCTGGTGATCTCGCCGGTGGCGACCAGTGTGATCAACACTGCCGCCGACGATCACCGGGGGAGCGCCTCGGCCCTGGTGATTATTCTGCGCCTGGTGGGGATGACACTGGGGGTTGCCGTGCTGACTCTCTGGGGGGTGCAGCGGCAGGAGGTATTGCGCGCGGCGGGGGCCACCGATCCGCTGGCCGCAGGCGACCCGGCGCTCTTCCTGGTCAACGTGGCGGCGCAGGTGGTAGGCGAGACATTTCTATTTGGCGCGCTGGCCTGCCTGCTGGCGCTGCCGGCCGCCCTGCTGATGGCACGTAAGGCGTAGCCCACTCCCACTTTCAACCGGCATCAACTCGCGCAAAGCCGCAAAAGCAAGCATTTCTTAGCAACCTTTGCGGCTTTGCGCGCGCTTTTGGGCATCGGCCGACCTCTACGCCTTCACCGGCATCCCCAGTCGTTCCATCTCATAGTGCAGCGTTTCGCGCAGACCCTCCTCCAGCGGGCGGGGCGTAAACCCCAGTTCACGCTGTGCTTTTGCATTACCGGCCGTGTAGGTCGCCGCCGATGAGCGCAGGGTCTCGGCGCTGTAGAGCTCGGGCAGCGGCACCACCCGCTCAACCAGGCCGGCTACGCTCGCCAGCGCCCGCACCACGCCGGGGTTGACCTGCATGCGCGGCGCGGGAACGCCGGTGATCTGCTCCGCCAGGGCCAACCCTTCGGCCAGCGTATGTACCGGCCCGGCAATGATGTAACTCTCCCCCGGACGGCCCTGCTCCATCGCCAGGATATGCGCGCGTGCCGTGTCCTCAACATGGCCCCAGCAGAAGGCCGCGCCCCGGGGGGTCATCGGCAACTTCTTTTGCAGATACTGCACCAGGGTCTTGTGCGCAATGCTGGTATCCCCCGGTCCATACACCACGCCGGGCTGCACAATCACCAGCGGCAGACCCGCACGCATCATCGGCTCGGCGACCTCGTAGTGCGCCTGCCATTTGGTGCGTTCATACACGCTGATCCACGCACCATCCGGTTGGTGACGGTAGCTTTCGTCAACCAGCTTCCCCCGCGTGTCGGAGAAAACCCCGACCGCGCTGGTGTAGACACCTTTGGGAATGCCCAGGTCGCGCATCAACTCCAGCACATTGCGGGTACCCTCCACATTGATCTGCTCGGCCCTGCTCGTATCGCGCACACCGACCTCATACCAGGCCGCAATATGAAACAGCCCATCAACGCCGGTCATCGGCGCACGCATACTCTCGCGGTCGGTAATATCGCCCTGATGCAGTTCCGCGCCCAGCGCCGCCAGATCCTGCGCCTTCGCCGGGTTGCGCACCAGTGCCACCACCGTATGCCCCGCCTCCAGCAGTTGCCGCGCCACATGCCCGCCGATAAAGCCGGTCGCCCCGGTGATAAAGTATTTCATGCCGTTGTCCTCACTCCACAGGTGCAAACGCCAGCACCATTGTAAACGACATTACACATCGGTGGTGCGGGAGCGAACCGAGAACCGCGAACCGAGAGCCTGTCTGAAACGGGTTGGTCATGGGGCGACGGCCCCGGAGCGGGAGTCCCGGCGTCAGCCGGTGTGTGGCCG
>CAKZQX010000495.1 GCA_937141995.1 uncultured Chloroflexaceae bacterium
GTGCAGTATGACCAACTGGTGGAGGAGGCACTGGTCAATGGTACCTTTGAGCGCTGGCTGAATGTGCATCCCGACCGGATCATGGGCAAGCTGCTGCACGACTGGCGCGCCATGCAACAGCAGACGCCCAACCGCCGGCGCCCGCTAGATGTATTGCTGATGACCATGGCTCCGGCCGATGGCAGTCCCGCGCTGGATATTACCCCCAGGCAGATTAACTTCGGCGAGGTGCCGCTGCGCCAGTGGCGCCTGTGGAGCACGCCGCAGACGGTGACGATCCATAATGCCACGCTACATCCGCTCTGCTGGGACATTGAATGCCCGTCTTCGCGCACGCTCGAGGTGCGCCTCCTGGTTGAGGAGCGCCCGGTGCGCCAGCATAGCGGCGTGCTGCCCCCCGGCGGTCATTGTGAGTTGACGCTGGTTGCCGCCGGGCGCACGGGTAAGCACCAGGGCAAACTTACGTTGCGCTGTGGGAAGTATACCTTCGGCATTCCCTGGGAGGCCACGGCGCGACCGCTGCTCCCGCTGGGTTCGCGCTGGATTACGCACCTGGAGGAGCTAAACCCGACGCAACCCGATCTGGTGCCGCTGTTGAAGGAGTTGCTGGAGCAGGGGATGCTCCGCCGCTGGCTGCATGCACAGGGTGAGCGTGCCCTGGCAGCCGAACTTGCCGCCATCAAGCATACCCCGGACCCCGATGAATTTACGCTGCAACTGCTGGTGGGTCAGGTGCTGCACCGGCTTGATCCGCAACGCTTCCCCCGGTTGCACATTCACGGTTGCAATCCGCTGGAGGAGCCGCAGGTCGCTGCCGGCAGTCAAATCTCCTACACGCTGGAGGTTGAGAACCTGAGTGAGCATCCCTGCAACCTGAGTTGGAGTAGTCGCCACTCCTGGGTACGAGTGCAGGATGCGCGTACCACCCTGCCCCCCGGCGGACGGGAGTCGTGCCGAGTGTTGCTTGCGCCGCCCGCCGCCGCCGCCCCCGGTTCCCGACAGATCCGGCTTGATCTGCTGGCCGGGAACCTGCTCCTACCGATGACCCTCCCGGTACATATCACATCCGAGAATGTCTGGATGCGGATGCTGCGCTGGTTTGTGGGGTGATGAAGAACCGAGAACTGAGAATTGAGAACCACCGGTGCTGTCATGCTGGAAGCGTGAGCTACGGAACTTATGGTATCAGTTGATCTGCTGACATGTGATCCATATGGAATTGGGATTGGTGATTGGTTGCAGGGTGGTCGCGGTAGGGACGCGCTGCTACCACTGGGTAGCGCGGCAGTTGCACTATCCCCGGTGGGCGGCGTTGCTGCTCTTTCTGCCGGCAGTTTTTCTGGGACGGATTATTCGTATGGGACTGGTGGTGCTGGTTGGGTTGCGTTTTACGGAGGGGTAGGAGGCGAAAACCTTTTCCAATCCACCCTGCCGGAGGTAATCGGTGCATCGGGATAGAACACCGCGTACGTCGTGGTATTTGAAAGGTAGCGCCTCTGGCCCAACATCGGTAGGTAGCGTGGCACATTTCCTGCTAAGGTTAGTCATACCAGTATCCCCTGGCGTTTTATAGCAATCGTTCGGGGGAGTAAGTATGGCAAGAACAGATACACCGAGGATAAAGAATAGACGGAGTGTCCGATAGAGACGGGCCAGGCACGCTTTATTCTCTGTTCTTTTGTTCTCTGTTCTCGATAGAGGAGAGGTGTCACGATGGCAAAGATTGGTTTTGTCTTATCTCATGAACAGTTTCCTGCCCCGCAGTTGCTGGAGTTTGGCGCTGCCGCCGAAGCGGCGGGCTTCGATATGGTCTGGACAAGTGATCATTTTCATCCCTGGATGGACAATCAGGGCCACTCCGGGCAGGCCTGGATCACGCTGGCGGCGCTCGGACGGCTGATGCCGCGCCTGCCCTTCGGCACGGGTGTCACCTGCCCGACCTTCCGCTATCGCCCCACGATTGTGGCCCAGGCGTTTGCCTCACTCGGGGTGCTCTATCCCGGCCGAGTATTTCTCGGTGTAGGATCGGGCGAGGCGCTGAACGAGATTCCGGCGGGTGGCGGCTGGGGGAACTACCAGGAGCGCGCCGACCGGCTGGTGGAAGCGGTGCAGTTGATCCGGCAGCTCTGGAGCGGCGAGTGGGTTACATTTCAGGGCGACTATTACCAGGTCGAAAATGCCCGGATCTATGACATTCCGCCGGAGCCGATCCCGATCTATATTGCTGCCGAAGGGCCGGAGAGTATGCGCAAGGCGGGCCGGCATGGCGACGGTCTGATCACTGACTCAATGAGCGCGCTGATGCCCGATATGCGCGACGCCTTCGCCGAGGGGGCGCGCGCGGCGGGCCGCGATCCGCAGGCAATGCCCATCCTGGCCGAGCATTTTGTGACCGTTGGCGGGCAGGCCGAGGCAGTGGAGGCGGCCAAGACCTGGCGTTTTATTCCCAAGGCGTGGGACACCTTTGTCCACAATCCGGACCCCCGCGCAATTGCGCAACAGGCCACCTCCGACATTTCCACCGAGGAGGTGACGCGCAACTGGCTGGTCAGCCCTGACCCGGACGAGCATGCCGAGTCGCTGATGCAGTTGTTCAACGGCGGCGTAACCGAGGTCTATATCCACTCCGGCCAGCCGGATCAATTCGGCGTGATCGAGTGTTACGGACGCGAGGTACTGCCCCGCGTCCGCCGCATGGCGGGGTAGCGCGGCTTTTATGTACACGCGTTACGCGGTGCATGTTCAAACCGGACATTTGACCCGATGAAACCCCGATTCGCCTGCGGCAGCATGGTAGTTTTTTCTTTTTTCACAAGAAATTTGCACTATGTGCAAATTTCTTGTGAAAAAAGATGGTTTCTTCCGCCCTGCCGGAGGCGGAATCGCTTGTCGGGTCAACGACCGCGTAACTCCTGTACAGGAGTTACGCGGTCGGTTCCAAACCAGGTGATTGCCTGGATGAACGGCCTGATTCGCCTCCGGCAGGGTGGAAGATTCCCGATCTTTTTCACAAACATGTTGCTCTGAGAGACTGTCTGAAAAGCTGATGCGCGTCGGTCCCCCGGCATGCGGGGTGCCCTG
>CAKZQX010000496.1 GCA_937141995.1 uncultured Chloroflexaceae bacterium
TGATCCGAATGTTATCCGCGAACGCTTTCAGCAGCAGTATGCGGTGCCACCGGAACTGATTGTTGCGGCCCCCGGTCGGGTAAATCTGCTGGGTGAGCATACCGACTATAACGACGGTTTTGTGCTGCCGGTTGCGATTGATCGGACCACCTGCGTGGCTGCTCGCCCGCGCACTGATCGGCAGATACGCGTCCGTACCGCCCAGTTTGATCAGTCCGACAGTTTTTCGCTTGATCAGATCATGCCCAACGCAGACGCACCCTGGAGTAACTATGTCCGGGGGGTGGCCCAGGGACTGCTGGACCGTGGGCTACCGTTGCGCGGCGCGGATCTGCTGATCGACAGCGATATACCGCTGGGTAGCGGGCTCTCTTCCTCGGCGGCGCTGGAGGTTGCCGTGGGATATGCGCTGCAACGGCTGAACCGGCAGTCTCTTCCGGGTGAGGAACTGGCGCTGCTGGCGCAGGCGGCGGAGAACCAGTTTGTCGGCGTGCAGTGTGGCATTATGGACCAGTTTATCGTCACGCTGGGGCAGGCGGAACACGCCCTGCTGATCGATACCCGCGATCTGGGCTATGAACTGGTGCCGCTGCCCTCTTCCGTACGGGTGGTGGTCTGCGATAGCCGGGTGGAGCGGACACTGGCGGGGTCGGCCTATAACCAGCGGCGAGCGGAGTGTGCCGAGGCGGTACAACTGCTTCAGCCCCATCTGCCGCACATCAATGCGTTGCGGGATGTGACCCCGGATGATCTGGCGCGTTATGCGGATATGCTGCCACCGTTAGTGCAGGCGCGCGCGCGCCATGTTGTCAGCGAGAATGCCCGGACACTGACCGGAGCGGCGGCCTTGCGCACGGGCAATCTGACAGATTTTGGTCAGTGTATGCGCGACAGCCATACCAGCCTCCGCGATGATTATGCGGTCAGCATTGCAGAACTGGATGTGCTGGTGGCGGCGGCAACGTCCGTACCGGGGTGCTACGGGTCGCGGCTCACCGGGGCGGGGTTTGGCGGCTGCACGGTCAGTCTGGTTGATGCGGGGGCGGTTGAGGCGTTTCGGTCGCAGGTAGCGGCGGCGTATCAGGAGGCCTGCGGGCGCACTGCCGCGATCTATGTCTGTGCTGTCAGTGCCGGTGTGCGGCCGGTGGGATGAAGATCTGAATTTATGCAATAACCATGCAAACTGGACGTTTTGTTAGATGAACATGCAAACTTCGCCTGCGGTAGCATGGTGCTTTTTACTTTGTATCTTTACACTGGCCAGACAACATGAGAGCAAGAGGGAACTATGCCTACACCAACATCAACATCCCTTCCATCCATTCCCCAGCGAATAGCCGACGGGGTAACCCGCCTGTATGATCCCCTCTCGCAGGCGGTTCTGCCGCTGGTCGATGGCGTATCGCGCAGGTTGCTCTACTACCAGGGTGTTCAGCAACAGAGCCACAATGTTGCCGGTATCAACACGAATTTTTACTACACCCCTGGTTGTCCCACGTCTGAAAGATCTGAGCAGGCTATGCCGGTGCTGCTGCTGCATGGCATTGCCGACAATGCGCTGACCTGGCTCTGGCAGATTCCCGCATTACGCAGCATCGGCCCGGTGTACGCGGTGGATCTCCCCGGTTTTGGGTTGAGCGGTTGCCCGCCGGGACAATCCTATGCTCCATTTCGTGATCTCTGTGATTTTCTCGAAACCTTCCTGGAGCGTGTTATCGGCGCGCCGGCACTGATTGTCGGCAACTCGCTGGGCGGCTGGTTGGCGGTACGGCTGGCATGGACGCTGCCCCACCTGGTACGCGGTCTGGTGCTGATCAATGCGGGCGGAGCCTGGCTGGAGGGACGTTACTCCTGGGAGCCGTTTGTGGAGATGATCAAGCTGCCGGATCTGCGCGCGGTGCAGCAGGTCTACCGGCAGATGTTCGGGCAGGTCTTTTGGAAATGGCCGCTCTACCTGGGTCTACGCAGTTTTCAGGCGCGATTTCGCTGCCGGGCGGTTCGCCTGTTTGTCGATGCGTTTACGGGAGATGAGTTTCTCCACCCGCAGAATTTACACCACCTGCCGGTGCCTGCGGGTCTAATCTGGGGATTGGCGGACTATTTTCTGCCGGCGGGTTCACACGAATTCTTCCAGAAGCGAGCAACCCCGCCGTGTTAACCAATTTATCCGGACCTTCGCAGCAAAGCCGGGGGTCAACCCACAGTACGCTCCAGCGGTGGCAACATCCCATGCGCTGTGAGCCAGCCGACGAAGATGGCGACAATCTCCGGGTCCCAGGCAGTCCCGGCCCCGGCCTCCAGCCGCGCGGCGGCCTCGGCATAGTTGATCACCTGATTGTAGGTACGCTGCGTGGTCATGGCATCGAAGGCATCCACTACCGCTACAATGCGCGCGCCCAGCGGAATAGTTTCACCGGCCAGACCGTCCGGGTAGCCGGTGCCATCCCAGCGCTCATGGTGCCCACGCACAATCGGGCCGACCTTCGCCGCCATCCGCAGTGGCGCAACAATCCGCTCGCCGATCAGGGTGTGCTGCTGCATTACCCGGTACTCGGCGGGGGTCAGCGGGCCATCTTTGCGAATGATCGTTTCATCAATCCCAATTTTGCCGACATCATGCAGGAGTGCGCCGTAGCGTAGTGCCGTCAGTTCGGCACCGGAGAATCCCAGGCGTTCACCAATGGTCACAGAGTAGAGCGCCAGGCGCTGAACATGGCCTTCGGTGTAGGCATCACGGGCTTCAACCGTACGCGCCAGTGCGAAGATGACATTTTCGGCAGGTTCCAGCGTGTCATTGCGTCGCTTGACCTGCAACAGCGTGCGAACGCGCAGATCCAGTTCCTGCATGTCAATGGGCTTCTGCAGGTAGCCTTCCGCACCGGCAGCAATACTCATCAGTTGCGCCTGCCGGTCGGCGTGTGCAGTGACAATAATGATCGGGATCAGGCGGGTATCTTCCTGCTGCTTGAGTTTAGCGCAGATATCCAGTCCACCAATGTCCGGTAAGCGCATGTCAAGGAGGATCAGGTCGGGGCGGCGGCGCGCAACCATCTCGAGGGCCGCCTGACCATTGGTCGCAATAGCGCTGCGATAGCCTGACTCGCCCAGCATAGAGGCGAGTACCTCGGCAATGAGTATGTGATCATCGACGATAAGAATGTAGCCGGTATCGTCTTCAGACTGATCCAGGTACGGATTTGCTGCTTCATCGGGGTAACGAAGCGCTCCGTGCCCTGAGAAGTGCTGCATATCCTTTTCCCTCCATAACAAAATCTCAGTTCTTCCCCCGTCTAACGTCCCGATCCAGTATACGCGCGTGCGCTGAATTTTTAATGACAGTTGCGCGCGCAACAGCAATAATGAATGGGCGTTCAGCGTAAGTCGGCGCGGATTGGACGGTTAACGGCGACGCCGGGCGTGCCGGCGTGCCGGCGTCGGGCGGACGCCACCCGTAAGCCGGGCAACCATGCGGTGGAGCAGTGGCCGGCGCAGTTGCCGCAGTTCGGGTGTAAAGCTACGCGTATGTACCTCCCGGCGATAACGTTCGCCCACGTATGCCCGAATGATCCGCGCGATAAACGCCCGTTGGCGTGGCAGTGCCCGCGCAAGTTCGTTACCATACTCAAACGGTGTGGTATGCGCACGCTGCGGTAAACCGGCCCAGCGCGCCAGTATTCCGAGTTGCGCGTAGGCCGCCGCTGCCGGTCGTAGTCCCTGGAGTTCCCGCCGCCGGCGCAGGAGTAGCAACCAGACTGCCAGTACCGGCAATCCGACAACGACGGCGATGATGATGCCTGTTCGCCAGAGCCGGGGCCAGAGTTCCGAATCGCTGTCGGTGACTTCATCGACCAGCGGCTCATCGGGGGTAATCGGGGTGTCTTCCTGTTCGATTTCCGCTTCTTCCGGCGCGGGTGGCGTAAACAACTCCTCATTCAGGCCCAGTTCCTCGAACATGTTGAGATCGGGCGCGCCGGCGGGACGCAGCGGCAGCGAAGTGTAGCTGGCCGGCGTCGGCTCAAAGCGCTGCCAGCCATAGCCGGGAAAGTAGACCTCCGGCCAGCTATGCGCGATATTCTCACGCACCACATACGCACCCCGCTCCGGATCAAACATTCCGTTGGCGTAGCCCTGCACCCAGCGTGCCGGTACGTCCAGCGAACGCAGCATCATAACCATGGCCGAGGCATAGTAGTCGCAGTAACCTTCCTGCTGCTCAAACAGGAAATAGTGAACCGGATCGACATTGGCCGCCGGTCCGGAGATCGACTCGTTGTAGGGGAAGGTGCGCAGAAAGTCCTGGATAGCGCTGGCCTGATCATAGGGCGTTTCGGCCCCGGCCACTTGCACAATCTCGCGGGCCTGGTTTATGGTCTGCGGGGTGATAGTACCGGGCATTTGTAGATAGCGCTGGCGCACCCAGTCGGGATAGTCCGTTCCGGCCTGGCGCAGACTCTCGACATCGGCGACCGAGACCAGGGCGGTCACGGTGTAGACCTTCGCGGCCCGGAGCGGCTCCTGCGAAATAATAATCGCGGTGTCGTCAAAATTGGGTTGCAGCCGGTTCTGCACAACCTTGTAGTCATGCTCAATCAGGGTAGGCAGACTCACCTGCGCGGCCTGACCACCAACCATGATAAAATCGTCCTTGCGATTCTGCGCCAGTTCGGTAGTCTGGGTTATCAGCGTACGCCCCTGGATATCCTCCGGTATGATAGCCGTGTTGGGGGCCAGGGCGGTACGGGCAGCCTCGCGTGTACTCAGATCCAGCAGAGCGCGGGCCTGTTCTCCGGTGGTATTTTGCCAGCCCGCGCTGGTATATTTGTCGAACGCTACCGCCCGCCAGTAATCCGGGCGGGTCGCGGTGACATACATAACCACATCATTGCCCAGGGAACGCGCCCCGCCAAGCGCCGAACTACGCGCAGTGAAGCTGCCGCCACTGGTTCCCGCCGGCGAGTTGATGGTACTGAAAGCATCTTCCCATCTCTCGCGCACCCGAACAAAGGGCTGCTTCATTGTCTCCCAGGTCTGTTCGGCCTGTTCGTGTGTTACCCCACTCGGCAGCAGACTGGTGGTAAACATCACAATGCCGCAGAAGAATGCGGCGGTGGAGACAACCCGCAGGGGCAGAAACTCGGGATACTCAATATCCTGGGCCAGCCACTGCTCCTGTCGAGACATCACATTATGGTAAACCAGCAAGAGCAGGGCGGTTGTAAAAAAGACAAAAAACAGTTCGGTGGGCTTGGGAAAGGCGTAGGTGTAGTTGACCAGGATCACGCATGCGTTAATCAAAATGGCCCACCAGGTCCATCCCCGGCGGAAAATAAACCAGGCCGAGGCGTACCCCAGAATCCAGCTCAGGATCGCCAGGGCGGTGATGAAAAGCACAATATCTTCACCGCGCCCGCCATTGGCAAGCACCCGCAACCAGATGATCGTGTCGATCAGCAGTTCGGTGGCCTGGTCGCGCCAGGTAGTCAGGCGCTGATCAAGCAGCGGCCCAATCTGATGCACGGTCCAGGTCAGACAGAGTGCCATGCTAAGCAAGTGCGCCGGCCAGGGCGGCAGCCAGTGGGTGCGGGCGAAGAGTGCGCCGGTAAACAGCGCAACGACAACAACCGGGATCAAGACTTCCAGGCCATCAGCCCAGCGTGCTACAATCACGCTGCGCACCACGGCCCAGATCATTATCAGGCTCAACAGCACCCCCGGCAGCACATTCAGTTCGTTGCGCCAGGTCCGCTGCGAGGCGGGAATTGACTGTATCATATGCAACTCTTCTACCAGTTTAGCGTCTCATATGCGCAAGATCTGCATGGCGTTGGCCCAGACTGCCTGCGCCAGGGCTTCAAGTGGGAGTTCGCGCAGTTCCGCAATACGCTCCGCAACCAGCCGGACCCGGGCGGGCTCGTTTCGCTTCCCGCGCATCGGATGTGGACTGAGGTAAGGACTGTCGGTTTCCGTAAGAATCCGGTCGAGTGGTGTGCGGTGGGCGACCTCGTGCAGGGCATGCGCTTTGCGAAACGTAACCGGCCCGGAAAACGAGAGCATAAATCCGACCGCAAGACAGGCGGCGGCATAGTCCCAGCCGCCGGAGAATGAATGCATAATGCCCGGCTGATCCTGCGCGGCATCCTGCAAGATGCGCACGGTATCGGCTTCGGCGTCGCGGCTATGAATAACCACGGGCAGATCCAGTTCGCGTGCCAGGGTCAGTTGTGCGCGAAAAAAGTCTTCCTGTTGCGCATGCGGCGCATGATCCCAGTAGTAATCCAGGCCGATCTCGCCAATGGCGATAGCCTTGGGATGCGCCGCCAGCGTGCGCACTTGCGCCAGCCAGTCGGGCGGAGCCTCGTGTGCATAGTTTGGCTGAATACCGACAACCGCGTAGATGTGGGTGTGTTGCTCGGCCAGGGCCAATGCTGCGCGGCTCGACGACAGATCGTAGCCGATTTCGATAATCCGGGCAACACCCGCGGCGGCGGCGCGCTCCAGCACAGCGACGCGGTCATCATCGAATGCCGCGTGGTGCAGATGGGCGTGTGTATCAATCAAACAGACTTCAGGTTGCATGTCGGCATTGTAGCATACTCTGGGATCTGCTATGGTGCATAATTGCGAAGAGATGTACAATAGAGCCCATATTTGTGCGATAGGAGTGCTGTGATTGACGAGCGGCACCGGGCGTACCGTTGCCTCATAGCAGCACCGGCTACAAGCAACCATCTACAACCTGAGGTAAGGAAGAGCAATGCCACGTCGGAATGGAAGACGCGAGTTTGCGGTTATTGGCCTTGGTCGGTTTGGCACGAGTCTTGCGCTAACACTGACTGACCGGGGCTTCAATGTGCTGGGGATTGATCGTGATCCGGAGATTGTCCAGCGCCTCTCCGAGGGATGTACTCAGGCGGTTTCTCTTGACGCAACCGACGAAGATGCCCTGCGTGCTGTCGATATTACCTCCTTTGATACTGTCGTCGTGGCAATCGGTAGCAATTTTGAGGCGAACTTAATGACCACGGTTGCACTCAAAAGCCTGGGGGTGCGGAATGTTGTCTGCAAGGCATTGACTGAGCGCCAACGCACGATCCTCCAGCGCATCGGGGCGGATCGGGTGGTGCTGCCGGAGCATGAAGCCGGTCGTCGCCTGGCAAAAACCCTGACCACCCCGGCCGTTCTGGATCATCTGGAACTGGAGCCGGGCTTTAGTATCACGGAGTTGCGGGTGCCCAAGTCGATGGTCGGGCATACGTTGATCGAGACCGATCTGCGCCGCCGCTTCGGGATTACTGTGCTGGCGGTCAAGCGCGGACCGGCGCTGACCATCACGCCATCAACCAATTATACGTTTGATGAAGAAGATCTGCTGGTGGTCATCGGGGCCGATGAGAGTATCGAACGCCTGAATGACTTGTTGTAAGCCAATCAATTGAAAAACGACTATGAAACTGCCACTGCGTGACCAGGCGCGCACGGTTCAGCAGCGCACACGCTCGCGCCGCCAGTCGCGCCGCCCCTTTCCGACGGCATTCCGGTTGATTGGCGGGCTGTTGCTCCTGGTCATCACCGGTACTATTTTATTGTTGCTGCCCGGTGTTGGTACCACTCGCCGCCTCGAGATTAATGAGGCGGCCTTTACTGCTACCTCGGCCCTGAGCGTTACCGGGTTGTCGATCATTACGCCCGTGCGTGATCTCACGCTGTTTGGGCAGATTATTCTGCTCTGCCTGATCCAGATCGGTGGGGTCGGCTTTATGGTAGGCGCGGTGATCATCTTTCGCCTGCTGGGACGGCGGGTTTCGCTGCTGGATCGACTGGCGCTCTCTGACTCACTGGGGCTGATTGTGCCGGGAGCCATCCTGCGCCTGACCCAGCAGGTTATTGTGACGGTCTTTGCGATTGAGGGCTGTGGCGCGCTGTTGCTCTGGTGGAACTGGCGTGATCAGCTCGGCGGTGGGCGCGCGGTCTTCTACGCCATTTTTCATGCGATCTCGGCCTTCTGTAATGCCGGGTTTGATCTCTTTTCCGGCCTGCCGGATTATCCAACCGGCATACCTAAGGATGATGCCACCCTGATTATCATGGGATCTTTGATCTTCCTGGGCGGGTTAGGCATCCCGGTTCTGGCCGATTTTCTGACCTGGCCGCGCCTGCACCGGATCACGCTGCATACCCGGATTACGGTCGTCGTCGTCATTGTGCTGGTCTGTGCCGGGGGCATTGGGATGTTCCTGGGGGAGAGCCAGCCGCATGCGCTGCTCTCCACGGTTCCCT
>CAKZQX010000497.1 GCA_937141995.1 uncultured Chloroflexaceae bacterium
AACCGTCCGGTTTGAATGCTCACCGTGTGAGGCATGTCAATTTACTCATCACGGATCTCCGCGAGTAGTTGTCGGGCTTCCTGGTTGTATGGGCCGTCGGGAGCGAGTTGCAGGTAGGCCTGGAGTGCCGAGATGGCCTGCTCGTCGTTGCCTCGCTGCCGGTAGAGTTGGCCCAGTCGGTAGTAGGGCTCTGGAGCCGTGTCATCAATGCTCAGCGCCTGGCTCAGGGCCATTTCGGCTTTCTCAAGTTCACCCCAGCCCAGCAGCGCAGTTGCCAGCTTGTTCCAGTTGCCCGCTGTCGGATTGTTGCGCGCAGCCAGCATGTAGACCGCTTCGGCTTCCGCGTAGCGCCCGGCTTCTGAGAGAATATCCCCCCACAGATGATGCAGCCCGATGTCGCCGGGATTTGCTTCAGCCGCCACTTCGAGTACATCCGCCGCGTCGTCAAGCCGTCCGGCGGCGCGGTAACGTTCGGCCAGGCCGAAGGCCAGCACCGAGTTCTCCGGGTTGGCGGCGACCTGTTCTTCCAATGCGGCAAGATCAGCGGCAGGTTGGGCCGGTTCGGCGGGATCGCCTGTTGTCGCGGCTTCTTCCGGTGGCACCGGCTCTACCGGGTCACGCTCTTCCTCGGTGACGAGCGGCGGTGGGGGCCGTGTGATCGGTTCATCCGCCGCAAAGTCATACGTCTCCGGCTCGGCATAGACCGAGGGGATGTTACTCACCTGGTAGATCTGGACACCCGGACTGGTGTAGCGCTGATCAAGGTAGGTTCCCTCCATCTCGGCAAACTTCGCCAGGCCCGCTTCATTATAAAACGCATGCTCGATACTGCCGACATAAATATAGTTAACGCCATATTTTGCCAGCAGCCGTAGCGTTGTCTCAAGATCAGTGGTGCGGTAGAGCATATCAATATCGTCGTTGCGGATCTGCGCAATGGTCGGGTCACGCTGCTCGTTGACGTGGAGCGCGCTGATGACCGTGGGTAGTCCGGTATTGGCCGCAACCCGGATGCCGTATGCCCGGTAAAACCAGAGATTCGACTGCAGGACAATCGGCGTGCCGGTGATGTTGTCGTTTAGCCAGGCAATCGCCGCCGCATCCGGTTGCAGATCGATCTGGAGCGTATCCACATTCGGCTCGCAACCACCAAACGCCTCACAGTTGTAAATGAACTCGGCCTGCTCAAGAAATGCCAGCCCATCGAGTGTGAGCCCGGTTTCCACCGGGAAGCGGTTGGCGATGCGGTTGGGAATGCCGATCAGCGGGAAGAGCGCGGTTAAGGCGATCAGTGTCGCCGGCACGACCAACCCGGCCGCGCGGGCCGGTTCACCGCCGACCCGCCGCAACCCACGCAGCAGCAGCGGCAGGCTGATTGCCGCCGCCAGCGCCATCAGCGTCCAGATCTGCATGCCAAACTTGAAGACGGTGTTCATGCGGTAGGCATCGCCGCCCATCAGATGATCGCCAATGAAGATGACCTCAATACCCAGGGAGACCGCCCAGGCCAGCGTTGCCAGCAGAAAGGCAAACCAGGTTGCCGGAGCGATGCGCCGCTGCAGCAGGAGTAGCGCCCCACTGATGAGCAGCACGCCCAGCCAGAGCTTCAGACCCAGCACCGGCTGCACCAGCGTCAGCAGCAGCAGCAGCACGGCGATCATGAGCATCAGCCGGCGCGCGTTCACGAGCGATTTGAATGCAAAGGTCTGTCGGGGTGGGGGGGCGTCGGTGACAACTATAGGTTCTGTCGGTTCTGCCGGTTCTGCCGGCGCGTCCGTTGCATGCATGAGCAGCGGCGGTTCTGCCGGTGGTTCTTCAGCGATCGTCTGTTCCGCCGGCCCGCTCAACGTCGGGTTGGCCTCCTGTGTCACACGGCGGCGCGGCAGCAGTCGCCAGAGCGCACCGAGGATCACCGGCAGCAGAATTGCCAGGAAGAGCCCATAGATCGCCAGATATTCGCCGGCACGCGTCCCGTCGCGCACCAGGCCAATCCCGGAGACCAGCGCGTAGAAGTGGTCGAAGAAAGGCATATAGAAGGCCATCCCGCCGATTGCAAGCAGACCCGCCAGCAATACTGCCTGCCCCAGGCGCAGCCAGGCGACACCCTGCCGGGTTGAGCGCCACGCCGCACCGCACAGCGCCACCCCGATGAGCAGCGTGTAGGTGGGAAAATCCCACGAGTTGGTAACGGCCAGCGTCCCCAGCGTTAACGCCGTCAGGAGGAACAACGCGGTACGCGGCACCCCCCGGCTGGTAAACGCATGTCCCAGTAGTTCCCAGGCCAGCGCAATTGCCAGCAGTGCAATCGGTAGCGCGATCATATGCGGATGCAGGTCGGCAAACAGGAAACTCCAGAAGGGGAACTCGTTGATGGTTTGCAGCGGCTGATCGGGTGCTTCGCGCCAGATGACCCGGCTGGGACCGATATACCAGGTACCCAGGCTGCGACCCAGACCGGCGAAACCTTCGCGGCTGAGGGCGGCGAACACCGGCCGCAGCCCTTGCGACCAGCCGATAGGGAACACCGTCGCCAGGTTGCCCAGCAGCGTGAGAAAAGCCGCGCCAAGCAATCCGTAGCGAATGCGCCCGGTGATCTGCGCGACCAGCGTGTAACCACCGGCCAGCATCAGCCCGAAGAGCGTCGGAATTACGAGGTTGAATGCCACGGCGGGATCGATTCCCGTGAGTTTAATCGGCAGCGATACCAGGTAGATGCCGTAGTAGTAGTAGTTGATATAGCCGCCGCTAAAGAACGGATCGAAGGGCGGCATCACCGGACTACGCAGAACCGCATTCAGGAATCCAAACTCCATCGGCTTCTCGCCGCCCCAGGTAGGATGCCAGAGATCCGGGTTGAAGGCGCGGATCGATGCAAACAGCGCAAAGCCACCCAGGAACAACCCTTCGCCGATCAAGATACTGCGATACCGCGCCCGCAGATGGTTAACCAGAACCTGCCCGCCCGTGGAGAGTTGTGTACGCACTTGGGCGAACTGCCCCTGTTCTGGTTCTAGAGTGGCTGTCCGACCCATCCAGAGCAGCACCGCGACATTGAGCGTCAGCAGCAGCAGGAAGCCGCCCAGCATGCCCCAGGCATCGTAGTGCCAGACGGAGAAGCTAGTCGGTAACCAGACGGCATAGCCCAGCAACAGCAGTCCAATCAGGCGCGCCCAGACCAGGCCGCCATCGCGCCAATGCCCAAAGATCAGCACTGCCGGCGGCAGCCCCAGCAGCGTTAGCAGGTAGAGCGCTGCCAGCCAGACCAGCACCGCCAGCCAGGAGTTTGTGCTGGCCCAGGTGTTCCAGGCATAGCCTTCAACGGCGGGCAGTTCGTTGACCGACTGATCGAGCAGCAGCGGCGGTGGAGTGTCCAGCGTAGGTGGATCGACCGGCAGGTCGGTTGTCAGCATGGTGGGCGTACCCGACCGCACCACCCGGTAGATCGTTGTATCGCCGACGGTGAAGGCCACATCAAGCAGGTTGCGGTCGGCTAATGTCTCAAACTTCGCCAATCCCGCCGGAGCATAAATGGCCCGCTCGACGCCGCCAACGTAGATATATTCGATAGCATAGTCCTGGATGTGTTGCCAGGCCCGTTCGATATCGGTGCCGTTGAAGATCTCCGCGATGACATTCTGGCGATAGTTGACAATCGGCGCGACCTGCACCGCGTTGCGCTGCTGGATCTGGTGCCACTCCCAGCCGAGCAGCGTCGGCAGGCCGGTGTAGGTGGCAACACGCCCGGCCCATTGGTACGACGGCAGATGCGCCTCAACGATCACGGGCGTGCCGGTTACGTTCTGTTGCAGCCAGGTTATCGCCGCTGCATCCTCGCTCAACGGGAACTCCAGACCATCCTGGGTGTAGTTAACATAACGCATAAAGGTCATGCCGTCGAGCGTGCGGGGCAGATCGCCGGGGAAGCGGTCACCGATACGCGGGGGGGTGGCCGTAAGCGGGTAGATCAGCGCCGCCGCAAGCAGCAGACCGGCGGCTCCGGTCCAGGACCAGCGCAGGATTGGGGATAGCCGCATCGTCGTCAGCCGCGCCGCCACCCAGGGCAGCGCAACGGCTGACGCCAGGCCAAACAGTGTCCAGGTATGGATGCCAAACTTGAAGACGGTATTCATCCGTCCGATATCGCCGCGTACGGCGACAATCTCGACCATCACGGCCAGTGCCAGCGCCGTGCCCGCCCAGAGTAGCGGCAGCAGCATGCGCGGCGGCAGATGGCGGAAGCGCAGCGCCAACCCTGCCGCGCCAAACAGCAGGAGCAGGAGCAGCAGCAGGGCCGGGACGTTGACGACAATGCCGACCAGCAGCATCACCAGCAAGCCAACCACGACCCCGCCGACCAGCCAGGCGGGCAGGCGCATCCGGCGGTAGGCCAGCAGGAGGCCCGCACTGGTCAGCAGGAATAGCCAGAGCCCGTACATCCGCAGCGCCTCGCCGAGCGACGTACGCGGTGCAAACAGCACCTGCTCCAGTAGATTGGGGCGTAACCCTTCGCGCCAGAGATCCGCCCCCGACGACTCGGTGACAAAGTTGCGGATAAACGGCATAAACAGCAGATTGCCCACCAGAACAACCAAACCGGCGGCGAACACAAAGCCGACAACATAGCGCAACGCGTCCAGTTGATCGGCTGGATCACGCTGCTGCTGGAAGCGCCACCAGAAGACCATCCCCAGCGTGACAACTGTCAACCCGGTGTAGGTGGGATAGTCCCAGGTGTTGGTTACGCGCAATGTGCCGGTCAGCAGTCCCAGCAGCAGCAGCACTCCGATAAACTGAAGACGCGCGGGTGCCGGTAGCCGGCGGGGTGCGGTGGCGAGTGCAGTTGCAGCGAGCGGCAGGTGGGTCAGCGCAACCGTCAGGCCCACCACCGCCAGCGCGAAGGGCATCACAATCATGTGGGCATGCAGGTCGGCGAAGAGGAAGGTAAAGAAGGGAAACTCATTCACCGTTCCATCGACAATGCGCGTGGCATCCCAGAAGGCCCACTCGGGCCGCCCGGTTTGCGTTGCGGCATGCCCGGTGACAAACCAGACTGCCTGCGCCAGATTGCCCAGCAGCAGGACAAACAGGGGTGCCATTAGTGCCGCGATCTGCGCCTGTCGTTCGCGTAGCGCACGAAAGATTGTCGGCTGGGGATTCTCCAGATTGTGCGCGTCGGCCCGTTTTTGTGCCGACAACAGGTTGTAAACCGCGCCCCACGCACCGAGAGCAGTCAGCGCAAAGAGCGTGGGCACGGCCAGATTGTAGGCAATCGTCGGCTCAATCGTCGTCAGATGCACCAGCGTCCCGACGATCACAAAGCCAAAGTAGTAGTAGTTGATGTAGCCGCCCGCGAACCAGGGATCGTACGGCGGGAAGGCCGCGCTCTTCAGCACCGCGTTGAGATAGGCCAGATCCATCGGCTTCTCGCCGCCGCGCGCCGGGTGCCACAGGTCCGGGTTAAACCAGCGAATAAGCAGCAGTAACACAAACGCCACCAGGTAGACCGCCTCCGCCGTCAGCAGCGCGGTCTTCCGTTCGTGCCAGAAGGCCCGCAGTTGGTCGCGTGTGCGCCAGGCCACCCAGCCGCCACCGACCAGCAACGGCAGCGCACACAGCCAGACACTCTGCGACGTGAATGACAACAGTTTGAGGCTACCCAGCAGCCATGCACCGTAGGCTACCAGCAGCAGGCCCAGCGTCCGCGCCAGCGCAAAGCCCCGGTCAGGCAACCAGGGCAGCAGGCGGAACAGCAGCGCAAAGGTCGCCAGGCCCACCAGTTCCAGCACGATTAGCCAGAGCAGTGGTGCAAGCGTATTGATCAGGCTTCCCGGACGACTAAACAACTCGGACCACGTACCGCCGGCGCGATAGGCAGGCCACTGGCTCTCGGTGAGCCGTAGCGCCGTCGCGGTCTGGTCGGCCACGCTCACGGGCAGCTTGTAGACCTCGCCCCAGTTGACATCGCTGGTGATCAGTTCCTCAGCCCGCTCCCGTGCAAATGCATCGGTCTTGCGAAAGATCAGCACGCGCGGGTGGTCATAGACGGTAAAGGCTTCCTCGGCGATCTGATCGGGGATCTCGAAGCCAAAAATCTTAGGGTAAGAGGTAATCTCGGCGACCAGTTCAAACCCAAGATCGCCCGTAAAGAGGTAGTGGTAGTAGCGCATCAAAGCCGGATAGCGCATCGGC
>CAKZQX010000498.1 GCA_937141995.1 uncultured Chloroflexaceae bacterium
CGTTCGGCTGCCGGGGTTGGGGCGGAACATACCCCAGGTACCAACACTGCCCAGTTGCGCCTGTGCGATCACCCGGTAGCCAAAGTGCGCATACAGTTCCACATTCGCGGGATGCTCCGTATGCAGGCCAACCCCCACGGCTGTCGGGTGGGCTGCGGCGATGGTATGCACTGCGTCGAGCAACCGGCGTGCATGCCCCTGCCCCCGCCCATCGGGATCTACTCCGATAAAGCTCAGGTAGTAGTGTGGTTGCGGCAGCGGGTGGCTATCAACGATCTGCATGTACGCCTCGACGCGTTGCTGCGCTTCCGGGCCAATGAACGCGGTGAAACGCTCATAGGTTTCGGTCAGGCCGGCGGGCCAGGACTCCCGTTCGGGCGCGGCCAGCCCGGCAACCCCCAGTAACCGCCCGCCGGCATCAACGCTGCCGAGAAGCGGATAGCCCAGATCGAGGCGCACCCGGCATGAGAAGTAGAAGAGCTTCTGCAGCGCGCGGTAGTAGGCGGCGCTCTGATCGGCAAACCAGTAGCGCATCAATGGGTAGGTCTGAAATGCGCGGGCCAGTACCTCAACGGCTTCATCCAGTCGCTCGCCCGGAATATCTATAATCTGGGAAGAAAGATTGGTTGCAAACATATCTCTGCTCCTTCGGAATGCTAAGGAAGAACTGCTTCGTGTTTCGCATTAACTCACAGGAGTTATGCGGTGCGTGTTCAAACCGGACGTTTGACCCGATGAAACCCCGATTCGCCTGTGGCTGCGCGGTGCGTGTTCAAACCGGACGTTTGATCCGATGAAACCCCGATTCGCCTCCGGCAGCATGGTACTCGTTTTATCTTTTTCACAAACATGTTGCACAACGTGCAACATGTTTGTGAAAAAGCATAAAATCTTCCGCCCTGCCGGAGGCGATATCCCCCGCCACATGCGGGATCGCCTGATCCATGGCAGCAGTGGCCGTTTCGCGGTGTTCGCGCATGTCGTGTTATTCGTGGTCCAAACGCTCACCGCGTAACTCCTGTAACTCACGTCTATAATAACAGTATGCCGAGCGAAACACGTCAGAAGCAGGGCGGATACCAGGCTAAGGGAACCGCTTAGGCCCAGGGTAGAACCCGGAACGTAGAACTTAGAACCCGGTCATGCGCGGTACGATCAGCTTCTGTGTGGAGTTTACACCCCAACCGGGCTGCGATGGATCTGCCAAAAGATAGGAATGCAAGGTTAGACTGGGGGGATGGAGATGCGCAAGTGGGGATTGCGGCAGAGACGCGCAGTTGCGCGTTTCTGCCGCATGTGGATGGAGCGGCGGTATGGGAGCAACAACTGGTTAAACCAGCGTCCAGCCACTCCCCTGCGCGGTTTTGGTAATCTCAATCTGCGCCGGGAAGCGCTCCTTGAGTTCGTCCAGATGGGTGATCACCAAAATACGCTTGAAATCATGCTGCACACTGGTAATTGCCTCGACAAAGCGTTCGCGGCCCTGGGCATCCAGCGTTCCAAAGCCCTCGTCAATCACCAGCGTCTCCAGGCTGGCCCCGGCGCGGCGGGCCAGCAGCCGTGACAGCGCCACCCGGATGGCAAAGTTGACCCGCATCGCCTCGCCACCGCTGAAGGCATCGTAGACCCGCGTGCCCAGTTCATCGGCGATCTTGATATCCAGCGTTTCGATGGCACCGCCGCCCTGCTTCTTTTCGCGCTGCATCTCGAATGTCAGATGCATCTGGTTGTCGGTCATGCGGCCCAGTAGTCGGTTGGCCTCCTCTTC
>CAKZQX010000499.1 GCA_937141995.1 uncultured Chloroflexaceae bacterium
GACGACTTTGTCGCCGAGGTAGAGGAGAACGAGATTGTGCTGGTCTTCGACGATGTCGAGGGTGTCGATGCCAATGTAGACGAAGATCCCCGGCGGGCAACGATTACCTGGAATGTGAATGATCTACTGCCGATTGACACAGTAATTTCCATTCGGGGCACGGTCGCATGGGACGATGCCCGGGATGGCGGTAGTCGGCGCACCAACCGCGCACCGGTGCTGGTGGGCGAGGCCAGCAACAACTCGGAGTATGTTTTTGCCGAGGTAACGCCGGAGTTAGGCCAGGTCGGTACCGAATTTACATTCTTGAGCGATCGCTTTATTCCGGATGAAGAGGTTGCCGTCTGGTTCAACACCCCGGACGGTGTGCGCGCGCTGGAGCGCGATCTGGAGGCGGACGACCAGGGTGTTGTCGAATTTACCTTCTCGAGTGATGGCTTTGCGCCTGCCCGGTACGAGATTGTTGTCTTTGGCCTGCGTAGCAAACTGACCGCCGTTACTGAATTCTTTGTCGATCCAAATCCGTAGAGGATGGGGGTTAGGGGTTACGGGTTAACGGTTAATAACCCCTAACCCCAATACCTTTCAAATAACCGGGCTTACCTGGTTCCTGACCTGGAAGAGGATACCGCCTCCGGCAGGGTAAAAAAGGATAAAACTGTACCATGCTGCCGCAGGCGGAACCGTTCTGTATCGGAGCAAACGCCCGGTTTGCCACGTTACCGTGCAGGTTCTGCTATTTGAAAGGTATTGCCCCTAATACCTAACACCTAACACCTAACCATGGAGGTAAGATATGTCAAAACCATCAGAAAAGGAGATCGTTGCCGCGCTGCTGGAAAGGCATGGGCAGACCTACGCCGAGGAGTGTGGTATCACGCTGGAGGGCGCCGGCGGCACACCGGCACCACTCTTCCGCATGCTCTGTGCGGCGATGCTGTTTAGCACGCGTATCCGCGCCGGCATCGCTGTTGCCGCATCACGGGCGCTGGCCGAGCAGGGTTGGACCACCCCGCAGAAGATGGCCGAGTCGACCTGGGAAGCGCGCGCAAAGACGCTGAATGAGTCCGGGTATGCACGCTATGATGAGCGTACCGCCAGCATGCTGGGCGAAACGGCGCAATTGCTGCTGGAACGCTATACCGGCGACCTGCGTACGTTGCGCGCGGAGGCCGAGCGTGATCCGACGCAGGAGCGCCAGTTGCTCAAACAGTTCAAGGGTCTGGGTGATATCGGCGTCGATATCTTCTTCCGCGAAGTGCAGGCGGTGTGGGACGAACTCTTCCCCTTTGTGGATAAGAAGGCGCGGCAGGGAGCCGACAAACTGGGACTGCCCGAAGACCCGGAGAAGCTGGCGGAGTTGGTCGATCAGACCGATTTTCCGCGCCTGGTTGCAGCCCTGGTGCGGGTCAGCCTGGAAGACGACGAGTCAGAGGTGCTGGAAGCTGCGAAGTAGGGACGCAACACGTTGTGCTCCCTGCGCAGGAGAGTAGACCATGATCAACATTAGCACGGCACTGCTGTGGGGGTTTTTTGCCACCCTGGTGTTGTCAACCATTGTGCGTGCGGCGCGCGAATATGGCATATCACGGATGGATATTCCGTTGATGGTAGGCCTGATGGTTACACCGGATCGGGACCGCGCCCGGATGTACGGCTTTCTGATCCACCTGGTAAATGGCTGGATTCTCTCGCTGCTCTATGCGGCATTCTTTACGTCAGTGGGGCTGACAACCTGGTGGCTCGGCATCCTGCTGGGCCTGGCCCATGGGATCTTCGTGCTGGTGATTGGGATGCCGCTATTGCCCGGGATGCATCCCCGAATGGCATCGGCGGCGAATGGCCCCGATCCGACCCGTCGGCTTGAGCCACCTGGTTTTCTTGCGCTCAACTATGGTCGCCGAACGCCAATTATAACGCTGCTGGCGCATGGAGTGTATGGATTTATTCTCGGTGTGTTTTACTGACCAACTTAATGAACCTGATTCGGTAGGGGCATGCTGCTGCGAATCCACCCGGGGTCGGTCGTTTTGCCCACAAACCGCCTGGAGAATTGTGCGCAATAAGCTAGATATGCTCTTCTGGAATCCCGGCTAATAAACTTTAAAAAAAGGTCCGGATAGCGTATACGGTCGTAGGGCAATCACCAGAGCGCGGCTCAGTCTCAGGAGTCCCGGCTGAAGCCGGTTACGGCCGCTATCCGGCTTCAGCCGGGACTCCTGGGGCGCATATCCGGATTACAAATGCAACGTTCATGAGCCGGTGGCTGCCTGCCGGGACCGCGGCCTACTGTCGGAAAGCGCGATCCGGTTGATAACTGCGGGTATGGAGTACGGCAGCAGAACGGTGCATCAAATGCCCCTACCGCTTCTGCAAGTTCGGCACTTCGATCGTGGATCCCTGCGTCTCGGCCTCGGCCAGAATTAACGCGGCATTGATTAGCGCAATATGGCTTAACCCCTGCGGGAAGTTGCCCAGGTGTTCCCCGGTATGCGGGTCCATTTCCTCGGCCAGCAGTCCCAGCGCATTGCACCGCTCCAGCAGGCGCTCAAAATGGGCGTGCGCTTCGCGGGTCCGCCCAATGCGGGCCAGCGCCTCAACCAGCCAGAAGGCGCAGGCCACGAAGGTGCCCTCCTGTCCGGGAAGCCCATCGTCGCCATCGTAGCGATAGACCAGTTCACCATGCGCCAGGCCACGCTGGATCACGTCAACCGTGCCGATGAAGTGGGGATCATCGGGCGCGAGCGGACCAACCTGAGCCAACGCCAGCAGCGCCGCGTCCAGGTTCCGGCCAGGGACGCGGGTAAAGCTGTTACGCTGCCGGTCAAAGCCTTGTGTAAAAACCCAGTCGCGGATGGCATCGCGTCCCCGTCTAACTTCGTCCAGCGTGATATCGAGCTTTTCCATCTGCGCGATTTCCAGCACACAGTTTAGCCCCACCCAGGCCATAATTTTCGAGTGGACATACTGATCGTTGATGCGCGCTTCCCAGATGCCCGCGTCCGGCTCGCGCCACTCCCGGAGGATCACGCGGGCCATACCACTGATCAGCCCGCGCGCTTCCCGATCAAGCGTGCCGCCTGCCTGCCGGTAGTGTTTCAACGCGTTGAGCATTTCGCCATACACATCAAGCTGGAACTGGCTGGAGGCAGCATTGCCGATATGCACCGGACGCGAGCCGCGATACCCCTCCAGATCGGCGTGCGCCTGCTGCGGAATGCGCGACTCCCCATAAATGGTGTAGAACACTTGTACACGCGGATGCGTCAGGCGCGTGGTGTGCAGTAGCCAGCCGGCAAAAGCATGCGCCTCGGCCCGGTAGCCCAGGTTGAGCAGAGCACGAATGGTGAACGTGGCGTCGCGCAGCCAGCAATAGCGGTAGTCCCAGTTGCGCACGCCGCCGATCTCTTCTGGGAGCGCGGCGGTGGGCGCGGCGATAATTGCGCCGGAGGGGGCATAGATCAGCAGTTTGAGTGTGAGTGCGCTACGCACCACGGCCGCGCGGTACGGCCCCTGGTACCGGCAACGGGCGGCCCAGGTGTGCCAGTAGTCCGCCGTCAGTGCTTCCAAGTGATCCAGGCTACTTAGAACCGGCAGATCGGCAGGGGCTTCCAGCGAGTAAGCCAGCGCCAGATCGATCCGCTCCCCGGCATTGAGGACGCGGGTCGCCCGCAGCGTGCCGTTCACAATTTCCAGCGGCATACTGCTGATCAGGTGTAGCGCCTGTCCACCCCAATCAATGACATAGCAGCCCTCCCAGAGTTGCCGGATGTGCGGCGTTTTACGACCATACCGCGGACGAACGCGCAGATCAAGCTGCAGTTCGATCTGCCCGCTGATGCCCGCGATCCGCCGAAAGATCGCCCGGTCGGGAACAGGTGTCCGGCGCTTCTGCGCGGCAGTTAGCGCGGGCATAAAATCGTGGATGCGCAGTGTGCCGGCGGCAGTGGTGTGTTCCGCTACCAGAATGTTGGTCTCGTCCAGGTACCAGTGGCGGGACTGGAACGATCCACGCGGGTGGATCTGAAAGCTGCCGCCACGGTCGGCATCGAGGAGCCGGGCAAAGATCGCATCGCCGTCAAAGTCGGGCAAGCACCACCAGTCAATCGCCCCAGTGCGGGCGATCAGAGCAATGCTGCGACCATCGCCAATAATGCCATAGTCGCTCAGCGGCAGGTAGCGCGGTTCTGTGGAATTCCGGTGCATCGTCTTGCTCATTTTGCACGCGTTCCGCGGTTACAAAATCGAAAGGAAATTTCGCTTCCGACATAGCGCAAGAAGTCATCTTCATTTCACAAAAAATGTTGTACAACATGCAATATTTTTTGTAAATAACAGGAGTTACGCGGTTGGTTCTAAATCAGGCGACTGCCTGAACACACGGCCCGGTTCGCCTCCGGCAGGGCGGAAGAAACCATCCTTTTTCACACACATGGTTGCACGGTGTGCAACCATGTGTGTGAAAAAGAAAAACAGGACCATGCTGCCGCCGGCGAATCAGACTTGCATCGGGTGAAACGCCCGGTTTGCATGCCCACCGCGTAACTCCTGTAAATAAAGATAAAAAAGTAGCATGCTGCCGCAGGCGAAGACGGCTTTCATCTGGTAAACGTACAGTTTCCATGACTACCGCATAACGCGGGCCATTTTACAAAAGCGTAGGTTCTTTGAACACCTGCCGCCGGTTTCTATCCTGACAACCGGCGGCAGATGATGCGCACGAGGAAAGAGAAACTGATACTGCCTGTACAGCATAAGCAAGGCTTAACCGCAATACCGTTCACATACGGCCGGATTGTCTCGCGCAAAGCCGCAAAGCTACACCGTTTATGCGGTTCTTGGCGTCCTGGGCGGCTTTGCGCGAGCGTATTTGAAAGGTATTGGGCTTAACCGACCGCTTCACGTTCCTGCAGGCGCTCCGTCCCGGACTGGTTCGCATCGGCGGGCTTGCCGGAGAGGGAGTTGGGCGAGTTCAGGTTGGCACCGGGGTCAACCCCGACCCCGTGGCGGTCCACCAGTTCCCCACCGAGCCAGCCGGTAACCCCCAGCAGCGCGATGCCGACGATTTGCAATACAATCGGCAACCCGGCGGGGGAATAACCCGGCATGCCCAGGCGCAACAACCAGACAACCGCAAACAGCACGATATTGAGGATGTTACCCCCACCATGCCAGAGACCAATGGTTTTGGCGCGGGTGCCGTCGGGAATAGCCATCCAGTCAATAACTCCGGGAATGGCCGCGATCAACCCACCAATGATACCTGCAGTAATATTCCAGAACCCCAGCATACTAAAAATTGGATTTTCGGTAATCAGGGCGATAATATCAAAGATGGTGGCGGTGAGCAGTAACCCCGCGGGAAAGATCATCACCATGGGATGAATGGGGTGTCCCAGGATCCGGGCCCGGCTCTTCATAAGCGATTGTTCCTTTCTTAAACATAATCCCTTCCCAACCCGGCGTCATGGAAGATAGCCGGCCAACCAAGCGCATCGCCGTCCCATTCGCAATAACCGTGCCATGCATCTCCACTCGCGGAATATTTAACTATGAAGCACGTAAAGATCACGAAGAACGGAAAAATGGGCTGATGTACGTCCTGTTATGTGACCCGCGTTACGCGGTCAGTGCCCAAACTGGACGTTTGACCCCAGTAACGGACGGCTTCGCCTGCGGCAGCATGGTCCTGTTTGTATCTTTTTGATAAACATGTTGCACTGTGTGCAACATGTTTATCAAAAAGAAGGAAATTTTCCGGCCTGCCGGAGGCGGAATATCCTGCCGGGTCAGTGACCACGTAACGCGGGTCAGTTAGGACTGCGATATGACGATTAACCCATAACCGTCAACCGTCAACCGTAGATTAAGAATTGGTGAGAAGTTTCACGGTGGCGCCGGCGTGACGCAGTGGCTGCCTGAACCGTGACTCGCCATCATACGCTATGGAATGATTGAAACGACCCGGCAACACTGTTGCCGCAGGTGCTACTCGGTTTGCCCTACACCGGCGGTCCGGCTTGAAATTTGAGCAAGAACTGGTATGATTGTTGGCCTATTCGGTAAGCACTATCGGTGTTTCTGGCAGTCTAAAGAGTAAACGAGGAGAACACAATGCGTATTCTCGTGCTGGGTGGCGATGGCTATCTTGGCTGGCCAACCGCGATGTATCTGTCACAGCGGGGCCATGATGTCGGAGTTGTGGACAATTTTAGTCGCCGCTTGTGGGATAATGAGCTGGGAGCGGAGAGTCTGGTCCCAATTCTTCCGCTTCAGGAGCGGGTTGATCTCTGGAAAGAGTTAACCGGCAAGCATATTGATGTCCACATTGGCGACCTGAATGACTACACCTTCCTGGAGCCGATTGTACGGGACTTCAAACCGGAGGCAATTGTTCACTATGGCGAGCAGCGCTCGGCTCCCTACTCCATGATTGATCGTCGCCATGCCGTCTTTACTCAGGTTAATAATGTTGCCGGAACACTCAATGTTGCATATGCCATTGCCGATCATGTGCCCGACTGTCATCTGGTGAAGTTAGGGACGATGGGCGAGTATGGTACGCCGAATATTGACATTGAAGAAGGTTTTATTACTATTGAGCATAAGGGACGCACCGATACACTGCCCTATCCCAAGCAGCCGGGTAGTTTCTACCATCTCTCTAAAGTACATGACAGCCACAACTTGATGTTCTGCTGTAAGATCTGGGGCATCCGCTCCACCGATCTGAACCAGGGCGTTGTCTATGGTGTTGAGACTGACGAAAGCAAACTGGACGAGCGTTTGCGCACGCGCTTCGACTATGACGGCGTTTTTGGTACCGTCCTGAATCGCTTCCTGGTGCAGGCGGTTGTTGGGACGCCGTTGACTGTGTATGGCAAGGGCGGCCAGACGCGCGGCTTCCTCGATATTCGGGATACGCTGGCCTGTGTAGAACTGGCGATTTTGAACCCGCCGAAGCAGGGTGAGTATCGCGTCTTCAACCAGTTTACCGAGCAGTTTAGCGTGGGAGATCTGGCGCTGGCGGTGCAGGAGACAGGCAAGGCATGTGGCCTGGAAGTAACAATTGATAACCTGGCTAATCCGCGCGTTGAGAGTGAAGATCATTACTACAATGCAATCAACACCTGCCTGCTGGGACTGGGGCTCCAACCGCACTACCTCAGCGATACGCTGCTTGAGTCGGTGATCCATATTGTACAGCAGTATAGCAATCGGGTAAACCCACGCCTGATCCAGCCGGCGGTCAACTGGCGGGAAACGGGGAGTAAGTAAGGTACATGCCCTATGCGGTAGGCGCTCAAATCAGGCGTTTGATCAGATGAAATGCAGATATTGCCTTCGCGTACATTGTGTCAGGAACACAAGTTACGCAATCACTAAGTCGTCAGCGCATTGCGCCTCCGGCAGGGCGGAAGATTCCTTGCTTGTTCACACACCATTCATTTTGTAAATGGTGTGTGAATAAGCAAAAGAGCGTACCATGTAGCCGCAGGCGAATCGAGTTATTCATCCAAACAAACGCCTGGGTTGGAACCTATCGCGTAATACGTGTAAGTAACAGGAGGTACGCGGTGGGCATGCAAACCGGGCATTTCACCCGATGGAAGCCGGGTTCGCCTGCGGCCGCATGGTCCTGTTTTCTTTTACACACCCATGGTTGCACGTTGTGCAACCATGGGTGTGTAAAAGGATGGATTCTTCCACCCTGCCGGAGGCGGAATTATCTTCCGGGTCAGTGACCGCGTAACTCCTGTCAGTAAGCAGCACATAGCACAAGGTTAGCGCCCTGACAGATTTGCGTAGTCTGTCAGGGCGGCTGCCCTCCAGGTCTTTTTTAAGGCTATAGATTACGAGCCATAATAACTCAGCGACTTGCGACGGCGCAGTTGCGTACGCCAGAGCCGGATCGCCAGGTAGTAGTAGTCAATTAACTGATCCATTGTCGCTTCCCATGAGCGACTCTGTGCATGTTGTAACCCGTTCTCGGCCATCTCTTCGCGTAGCGCCGGGTTGTCGCGCAGGCGCTCTACCAGCGGGCCAAGCTGCTGCGGTTGATCGGGATCAAAGAAAAATCCGGTGACACCATCGGTAATCACATCGGTGACACCACCTGCCCGTGCGGCAATAACCGGAATGCGGCAGGCCATTGCCTCCAGTGCAACCAGACCGAAGGTCTCCGTCGTCGAAGGAAAAACAAATGCATCGGCGGCGCGATAGGCCGCTATCAGTTCATTACCGTAAAAATAACCGGGAAATACCGTAGATGTCCCGCGATAATGGTCGCGCAGACGCTCATGGCTGGGTCCACCGCCGATCAGCGCCAGTCGCACGCCCGGCAGTCGGGCAATCGGGTCGCGCATATGCTCCAAGCCCTTCTCGGGCGAATGCCGACCAACGTTAATCACCAGAAAGTCATCGGGGTGCCCGTTGGTCAACTGGTTACGCATCGCGGCCTCACGCGGGCCCGGACTAAAGCGCCGCGTGTCGATACCACGCTTCCACCAGCGTACCCGGTTAAACCCACGATGCCGCAGTTCCATCTGCGCAACGGTGGAGGGACACAGATTGACGTGGGCCTGGTTATGCAGGGTGCGTAGATACCACCAGAAGAGAGGCTCGACCACAGTGTCGCCAACCAGTGGCCCGCTGTAGTAGCGCGCATAACGGGGAACATTGGTGTGGAACGACGCGACCATCGGTACCCCCAACCGGCGGCCATACGAAAGCCCGAACGGTCCCAGGAAAAATGGATTAACCGTGTGGACCAGATCGGGCTGAAACTGCTGAATGCGCTCCCAGATGCGGCGGCGGGGAATATTGATCCGGATCTCCGGGTAGAAGGGTAGGGGGGGGCCGCCAACGCCGACAATCTCCGCACCGGCATATTCCTCGGGTGCGCCGGGTGGGCCAAACAGCAGTACCTTGTGACCTTTTTCGTGTAAACGCTGGAGCATCAGACAGAGAATACTGACAACACCATCGACTTTGGGTAAGAAGGTCTCGGTAAAAATAGCAACCTTCAGCGGCATACCACTTCCTTTCCCTGGTACTAAAAGACACTGACGGGCCATTGCAAACCTGCCGACAGGAACATATGGTTCAACCGTTAGCGGAGGGGGCTTGTGCTGAACTATACCATATTTTTGGTACGCTGCGGATCGGGCATGCGGCCAGGAAAGCGGTAAATCATGTCTCGATTTTTCAAACGAAACACGCGTGCCTTCAGCCTGCTACTGCTCATTGGGATTTGCTTCCTGGCGGCCCAGGGGAGTGGTATCCGGTTGTTCTCGCATCTCTTCTACATGCTGCTGGCCCTGCTGGTTCTCTCGTTTCTCTGGGCATGGAGCAACCTGCATGGCCTGGATGTCTGGCGGGAAACCTATGCCAACCGTGCCCATGTCGGGGAGTATGCGCGTGAACGGCTAACTCTGCGCAATCGCTGGTGGCTGCCCAAGCTTTGGATTGAGCTGCGTGATCATTCCGATCTGCCGCAGCATAGTACCGGCTTCGTTGCCTCGCTTGCCGGGCGAACGCGTCATCGCTGGACGGCGCGCACGCTCTGCACCCGGCGCGGATGGTTTCGCCTCGGCCCCGCTACGCTGATCACGGGCGATCCCTTTGATATCTTTCGTCTGGAGCGGCGGCTCAACCGTACCAGCGAGCTAGTTGTCTACCCCCAGACAATCGATCTGCCCCATTTTATGCTGCCCGATAATGCCCTTCCCGGTGGGCGGGTTATTCATGGGCGAACCTATCATGTTACGCCCAATGTTGCAACGATACGTGAGTATGCGCCCGGAGATAGTTTTAATCGCATCCACTGGCGTACAACCGCACGCACCAACCGCCTGATGGTCAAAGAGTTTGAAATGGACCCGACCGCCGATACCTACATTGTCCTGGATATGCAGGAGCGCATTCAGGTGACGGATACGCGCGCTCCCGCTCATCGCGCTTCCCCCTACAACTTCGCCGTTGAGTCCACCGAGGAGTACGCGGTGTTGGCGGCGGCCTCGCTGGGTCGCCACCTGCTGGCCCAGAATCGCGCCGTTGGGCTGATTGCCTGGGGCCGGCAGCGGGAAATACTCCCGGCCGAACGCGCGACGCGTCAACTCTTTAAGATGCTGGAAACCCTGGCCGCCTTGCGTGCCTACGGCACCCATCCCCTGGCTGAGGTTCTGATGGCCGAGAGTGTGCGCTTCCGGCGTAACAGCACGCTGCTGATCATTACTGCCGCGCCCGATGAACACTGGACTACTGCCCTGCAGCAACTAGTTTACCAGGGCGTGCGCGCCGTGGTGCTGCTGGTAGACGCACAGAGTTTTGGTGGGTGGCGTGACCCGGAGCCCGTTCTGGCGCGCCTGAGCGAACTGGGCGTGTTAACTTATCGCTGGCAGCAGGGGCAACCGCTGCCCGATGCGCTGCGCGCGCCGGTTATCATGGGGGGGCATGCACGCTCTCAAGTGTAGACTTTTTCGCCGGATCGCATTGGAATGCGGTCAGTGGGACCGGCAGCGGCTGCCGCTCCAGTGCAGTATTTTCCGCATTGGGACGGGCTGCGGACGCGCAGAAGCGCGTCCCTACCATAAAAAGCCTACCTGCGAGGGGCATGCACGGGCGTTTACCCATAGCTGATCCACACCGCATACGTTGCGCTATCCCTTCTCCATTCATCAAGCCGGTTCGACATACCATAGCTATGCGTGGTATGCTACCTCCCGGAAATCGTTTTCCATTCGTATGTAACACGACGTACGCGGTCGGCATGCAAGCCGGCCGTTTTATGAGGCGGAAGTTCCATACTTGTTCACAAAAAATTTGCTCTGAGAGCAAATTTTTTGTGAACAAGATAGATCAAGCACCATGCTGCCGCAGGTGAATCAGGCTTTCATCGAATGAA
>CAKZQX010000500.1 GCA_937141995.1 uncultured Chloroflexaceae bacterium
AGCAACCCGCCGCCAATCGTCAGCGCGTCGGCGGTGCCACAGGCCACCCCCAGGCAGAGCGCCGCATCGAGCGAGTCGCCCCGCAACAGCCCCGTCACCAGTCCCGCCAGCAACGAGTCGCCGCTGCCCACCGTGCTGACGATCGCTAACTGCGGCGGACGTACCAGGTACGCGCCCGCGTCGCCCAGGGCCAGCGCGCCCGCCGCGCCCAGCGAGACCACGCCCAGCGCAATACCGCGCGACCGTAACTCCTGCAGTGCCTGCAACGCCGTTTCACGACTCTCAATCACTATCCCCAGGGCCGCGCTCAGTTCGGCTGCATTCACCTTCAGGCCAAAAGGCCGCGCGTTCAGTGCCGCTTCTAATGCGCCACCGCTGGTATCCACAATTACGCGGCAGCCGGCATCAGTCAGCATTTGCACCAGCGTCGCCATATTCGCAGGCGGCACGTTCGGTGGCAGGCTGCCGGAGATCGTCGCCAGCGTACCCTCGTCGGTAGGAAGGCTACTAATCGTTGTCATAAAATTATGCCAGTCGTTCGCGCTGATGTTTGGCCCCTGTTCATTCAGCACTGTGGCATCACCGCCTTGCGGATCGACCACCAGGACACAGGTGCGCGTCTCACCACTATGCCAACTCCAGCGGCCCTTTAACCCCTCCTCAAATGCCAGTGCCGCAACCTGCTGGCCCGTCCGCCCACCGAGCAAGGCACAGAGGCGCAGCGGTTGCCCCAATTTATGCGCGGCCCGGGCCACATTCATGCCTTTACCGCCCGCTACCGCAAACACCTGCTCGGCCCGGTGAACTGCGCCTAACCGCAGATTGGGTATGACCAGCGTGCGGTCCAGGGCCGGATTTGGCGTAATCGTAAGCAGCATCGTGTTGTCCCCTGGTGTATCTGATATCAATGCTTTAACAGGACTTACGCGGTCACTGAACCGAAAGGGAATGTCGCCTCCGGCAGGGTGGAACCGGACATCCTTTTTTCCAAAAAGATCGAACAAGTACCTTGCTGCCACAGGCGAAACTGGCTTCCATCTGGTCAAACGTCCGGTTTGAACACCCACCGCGTAAGTTCTGGCTTTAACTGGAAATCTCAGTCCACTATCATTATAGTCAAATTCAGATAGGCGTGCCTGTAGTAGCAAAACTGCATGCAGGTATGACCAAACAAGAAGACCAGGCAAAACAGCCCTTTCCGGCTGTCCCGCCTGGTCATAATCTTTTATCTTCAATCATCAAGCCTTTGTCCCCAACCCACCATCTTCAATTATCAAGCCTTTGTTTCCAACCCACCATTTTCAATTATCAAGCCTTTGTTTCCAACCCACTGTTCTTAATCCATAAACTTTTGTTCTCGGTTCTTTGTTCTTCGTTCTTCGTTCGATCAGGCTGCAATGGGACGCGCCTGCCACAACTCCTCGGCTTCGTTCAACAGCCATGCGCGTTCCTGAACGCTCAACGCGCACGCGGCTTTCTCACGCCATGCGCCATACTCGTGCCATGCCCACTGACCGGCCTGCGTATTGATCCAGCGAGGTGTCTTCGGAACGTACGTGATGTCGATAGTTGTCATTCGCTCCTCACTTGAGTTACTTATACCGTAGAACTTCTCTCTCCCGCGTGCATAACTATACCCTGGTGAGATGACAACCACCTGTAAGCTTTCACCCGGTCCAGTTACAAAAACCTCACCTGTAAAACTCTGAGGAAGAGCAGATAAAAGCAGCAGAATGAAGAAGTAATAAAATGGTAAAATTTATAGAGCAGGAGGGTATCCTGGATTGTACCGCGCTGCTCAACCTGCCTGACCGGCAGTGAGCAGCAAATCGGCGCACTTCTCGCCGCTGATCATCGCCGCGTTGATGCTGCTGGCCTCGGTAAACTCGGCGGCAAAATAGAGACCCGGGAAGCCGCCGGCATTACCGGGCAAACCTGGGTGCATACCGGGCGGCTGGGCAAACTGGGCATACTCGATCCGGTAGAGCCGCAGCGGGGTGTAGCTATCCAGGGCGCGCTGGGCCTGGGTATCGCCGCAGAACATGAGCCGCAGATCTGCCACTGCTCGCCTGAAAAACTCCTCATCATCGAGCGGGGGTATACCCGTCACCGTAGCACTGAGCAGGTGACGCCCCGGCGGGGCGTACGTGGGTGCAACATTCGTCAGCAGTTGCGCATTGTTGACAAAGGCATCCCGCGCGGCGTTGAGCAGAAGTTTTTTGCCACGATAGAGCGGACGAGTACCACCGAAGTAGAGCGTGACCGTCCGCACACGCCCCAGTGGCAGCGCCTCGATAACCGCTACCGGCAACTGCGCACAAAGCCGCCCGGCTTCGGGGGCCGGGGTTGCCAGCACCACCGCATCGGCGCGCAGTTCCGTGCCATCGGTCAGGCGCACACCCGCAACCCGCCCCACCTCGGTCAGCAGCGTGGCGACCCGCGTCCCCAGCCGGATGCGGTCATGCTGCAGCAGGGGGGCGGCCAGTTGCCGGCTGATCTGCCCCATGCCCCCTGCCGGTATCGTTGTGCCGCCATCACTGAGCATTTTGTAGTTAAATTTGAAACATTTCGCACTGGTCTGGAGGGAGCGGTCAAGAAAAATGCCGCCAAAAAACGGACGGAAGAAGCGATCAATCGCCGCTGAACTGAACCCACGCTGGCACAAATAGGCCAGCGTAGAGAGATCCGACCCATCCAGGACTTCGTCGATGGTTTGCGCATGCAGTTCCCGGGAGAGCAGCAGCGTCCGCAGTTTGTCAAGCGGGGTGACGGCCCGGCTTAATGCCGCCCCAATCGCTGCCCCGGGATGGCGGTCGCGCAGCGGATCGGTCAGCACGCTGCGCCGCCCATGCCCGCAGATAATCGCGCCCGGATCGAAGGAGCGCAACTGCAGAGCCGGCAGATCAAGCTGACGCTGCGCGGCCGGATAGGCATCGAAGAGCACCTGGAAGCCCCGGTCAAAGGTGTAGCCGTCGGCATAGTCCGAGCGCACCCGCCCACCAACACTATCTTCGGCCTCCAGCAGCGTCACATTCTGTCCGGCCCGGTCCAGTTGGCGCGCACAGGTCAACCCCGCCACACCCCCACCGACAATCAATACATCCATGACAGCTTATTCCTCAAAGAACTGGGACACCCGCACGGCAAAGCCGGGCAGCACGTCATCGCCGGGCAGATCGTCCGTCTCGGCAAACTCGCGCACATCGGTCAGCGAACGGTAGGCGAAGACACTGCGCGTGTTGGGATTGACCACCCAGACCAGCCGCACCCCGATGGAGAAGTAATCCCGCAGCTTCTGCATAATCGCGCTCCAGCGGTCGTGGGGCGAAACCACCTCCACAATCAGGTCCGGGGCCACATCCAGGAAGCCGCTGGAGCTTTTCTGCGCATAGCGCTCGTTGGAGATAAACAGCACATCGGCGGCACGCACACGATCAGGATTGCGCCGGATGTAGATGCCGACTTCGCCCACGCGTACTTTGCCAATACGATTGGGGCGCACGAATTGGCGGAGTGCAGTATACACATTGCCTTCGTAGTTGCCATGGTCATCACCGGCTGGGGTCATGGTCACAATTCTCCCGTCGATCAGTTCACACGGCCCGATATCGCCCATTGCGGCGAGTTCTTCGCCCGTGATCAGGTCAGTAGTCGTTGGGGTGCTGGTCATAGGATTATGCCTCTTGCCCGGCTCCACAAAATCTCATGTGGAAACAAATCAGTATTACTCCTCAAAGAACTGTGACACCCGCACGGCAAAGCCGGGCAGCACATCATCGCCGGGCAGGTCATCCGTCTCGGCAAACTCGCGCACATCGGTCAGCGAACGGTAGGCGAAGACACTGCGCGTGTTGGGATTGACCACCCAGACCAGCCGCACCCCGATGGAGAAGTAATCCCGCAGCTTCTGCATAATCGCGCTCCAGCGGTCGTGGGGCGAAACCACCTCCACAATCAGGTCCGGGGCCACATCCAGGAAGCCGCTGGAGCTTTTCTGCGCATAGCGCTCGTTGGAGATAAACAGCACATCGGCGGCACGCACACGATCAGGATTGCGCCGGATGTAGATGCCGACTTCGCCCACGCGTACTTTGCCAATACGATTGGGGCGCACGAATTGGCGGAGTGCAGTATACACATTGCCTTCGTAGTTGCCATGGTCATCACCGGCTGGGGTCATGGTCACAATTCTCCCGTCGATCAGTTCACACGGCCCGATATCGCCCATTGCGGCGAGTTCTTCGCCCGTAATCAGGTCAGTAGTCGTTGGGGTGCTGGTCATAGGATTATGCCTCTTCCTTACTATTCTACAACAGCTCCAGCGGCTCGGCACGGCCAAAGATTCGCTCCGGGCCGCTGGTTGGCGCGGCCCAGCGCACGGCGTTGGCGATAACCTGCTGCACCTCGGGATGGTGATAGGTCGGATAGGTTTCGTGGCCGGGGCGGAAGTAGAAGATCTTGCCCCGCCCGCGCTGATAACAACCCCCGCTGCGAAAGATCTCGCCGCCCTGAAACCAGCTTACCAGGACCAGCGTCTCCGGCGGCGGGATATCAAACGGCTCGCCATACATCTCTTCCTGTGCCAACTCGATATACGGCCCTAACCCCGCGACAATCGGGTGGCCGGGCGCAACCACCCAGAGGCGCTCCTTCTCGCCGGCCACGCGCCAGCGCAGGTTGCAACTGGTTCCCATCAGACGGGTGAAGATCTTCGAGAAGTGCCCGGAGTGCAGCACAATCAGCCCCATGCCCGCCAACACCCGACGCTGCACCCGCTCCACCACCGCGTCGTCAACCTCCGCGTGGGCCTTGTGACCCCACCAGAGCAGCACATCAGTCGCCGCCAGCACTGCCTCGGTCAGGCCATGCTCCGGCTCGTCAAGGGTGGCCGTCTGCACGGCGAACCCACGCCGGCGCAGGCCGTCCGCAATGGTGCCGTGCATGCCTTCGGGGTAGATCGCGGCAACCTCAGGTTTATTGCGCTCGTGGCGATACTCGTTCCAGACCGTGACTCGTAGCGTCTCACTCACCGCGCGGCCCTCCTCCCAGCTATAGCGCTCCTGCATGATTTCCATGATACCAGATGGTTTATACTATGCATGTTGTCTGATCGATACCGTACGATGCAGAAGTTACGCACTGTCCCACAAACCAGGCGTTTCATGAGTGTCTTGCCTGCGGCAGCAGCAACGACACCTGTTTGTGAAGGACTGCGTAATTCCTGCGGGTGAAGGAGAATTTTGATGAGTCGCATATACAACTTCAATCCGGGACCGGCAACGTTGCCGCTGCCCGTGCTGGAACGGGTGCAGCAAGAACTGCTCGACTACCAGGGGCGCGGCATCTCTGTGCTGGAGATGAGCCACCGCTCCAAAGAGTATGAGGCGATGAACCAGGAGGCCGAGACGCGCATCAAGCACCTGCTGGGGCTGGGTGATGACTACCGCGCGTTGTTCCTGCAGGGCGGCGCAAGCACCCAGTTTGCCACGGTGCCAATGAACTTCCTGCCGCCCGGCGGTGTGGCTGACTACATCCTGACCGGCTCATGGTCGGAGAAGGCACAGAAGGAGGCCCAGAATGTCGGGAAGCAACTGCAGCCCGGCGCAACCACGCATGTCGCCGCCGGCACCCGTGAGGAGCAGTATCGCCGCATTCCCCGCGCCGATGAGATCAAGCTAAGCGAACAGCCGGCGTATGTGCATATCACCACCAATAACACGATCTATGGCACCCAGTGGCCCGAACTCCCCGATGTTGGCAATCGCCCGCTGATCGCCGATATGAGCAGCGATATCCTGTCGCGCCCCATGGATGCCCGCAAGTTTGCGCTCTTCTACGCCGGCGCGCAGAAGAATATCGGTCCTGCCGGTGTTACGGTTGTGGTTATTCGCCAGAACTGGCTGGAGCAGACCGCCACGACCATCCCGACGATCCTGAATTATGCCACCCATGCCAAAAACAACTCGCTCTACAACACCCCGCCCGCCTTTGCGGTCTACATGCTCAACCTGGTGCTGGGCTGGATCGCGGAGAACGGCGGACTGGCCGGTATCGGTGAGCGCAACCAGCAGAAGGCGCAGCAGATCTACGCGGCAATTGACCGGAATGCCGGCTTCTACCGGGGTCATGCCGCGCCCGATAGCCGCTCTCTGATGAATATTACGTTCCGGCTGGCAAACGAAGATCTGGAAAAGCAGTTCGTCAGCGAGGCAACTGCTGCCGGGATGATCGGACTGAAGGGCCACCGCTCGGTTGGCGGTATCCGCGCCTCGGTCTACAATGCCATGAGCCCCGAAGGTTGCGCCGCCCTGGTCGGATTTATGGAAGATTTCGCCAGAAAGAATGGATAACACGGTTTTAAGTCTTGACTTTGGCGGGACGAAACTTGCAGCCGGGCTGGTGCATGTCGGCAGCGGCGCTGTCGTTGCGGCGGCGCGCTGCCCAACTCCTGCCGATGCCCCGGCCGGTTACGCCGCCATGCTGGAGATGGCGCGCGATCTGCTGGCCCAATCCGCCGAACCGGTGCAGACCGTCGGTGTCAGCTTTGGCGGCCCGGTCGAAGTTGATGGTCGCACCGTACGCCGCTCGATGCATGTGCCCGGCTGGGAGGCCATGCCTCTGGCCGAGCGGATGGAGGCGGACCTGGCGCTGCCCTGCGCCATCGCCAATGACGCCGACGCGGCCGCCCTGGCCGAGCAGCGCTACGGTGCCGGGCGCGCGGTCACGCATCTGCTCTACCTGACGGTCAGCACGGGCATCGGTGGTGGCATTATCATCGACGGGAAGATCCATCGCGGCGCGCATGCCTGGGCCGGTGAGATCGGGCACCAGGTGCTTGACCCGAATGGCCCGCCGTGCGATTGCGGGCGCAACGGCTGTCTGGAGGCACTGGCATCCGGCCGGGCAGTTGCGCACGCGGCACAGGCAGCCCTGGCACACGCCGGTACGGCTGACTCTCGGTTGCGCCGGCATGCGCCCATTACCGCCCAGGATGTCACCGCGGCGGCAGCGGCCGGTGATCCGGCGGCGCAGGCGGTCTGGGAGACGGCAATGACCTGGCTGGGGATCGGTATTGCCAACGCGGCCAATATCCTCAACCCGGCGCGGGTGATCATTGGCGGCGGGCTAACTAACGCCGGGTCGTTGCTGTTCGATCCGGTGCGCCAGACGGTGGCCCGGCGCACGCTGGACCCCGACCTGGAAATTGTTCCGGCAGCCCTGGGGGAGCATGTCGGGTTGCTGGCAGGCGCGGCGATCGCTCCGGCAGAGATGGTATAATGAATGACTATCTGACACACGTTACGTGGTTACTAACCGGGAAGGGAACTTTGCCTTCGGCAGGGCGGAAAACTCTATTCTTTTTTGATGAATTTTGAAAAATATAGTCCAGATAGGTAATCTACTGGCGTCCCGGCTTATGAACGTTGAGAACATAGTCCGGATATGAATGACCGGGAGTCCCGGCTCTCGCCGGTTGGATACCTGTCGGGACAGGGTATACTGCCAGGAACGCCTGATCCGGCTGAAGCCGGGACTCCTGAGCGGCGATATCTGGATGAAACATTCAAACTTCACTGTAACGCCTGTTATTTATGAAAACCGACACAAAGAGATAGGGATAGCTGATGCCACGACTTGCCTTTGATGCCCAGATTACATTTGTTCCCACAACCGATCTTACGACCTGTGCCCACTTCTACGAGACGATTATGGTGCTGCCGATGATCCTTGATCAGGAGACCTGCCGCATCTATCAGGTGACGGAACAGAGCTACCTGGGGTTTTGCCAGAGTGATGATCCACTGCCCTGGGATGACCGGGTGATCCTGACACTGGTTAGTGATGATGTGGATGGCTGGTATGCCCGCCTCAACACCCAGGGTGTAACAACAGACGGACCACCCCGCGAAAACCGGCAGTACCGCATCTACCACTTCTTTGCGCGCGATGCGAATGGCTACCGCCTGGAGTTTCAGCGCTTCCTGGACACCTTTCCCCCTGAGAGTGCCCCGTTCCCTCCCGATGAAGAAACGCCGCCAGGCAGTACCGCGTGAAAATCGTGATGCTCTCCAAGGCGCTCGTCTCCGGCGCGTATCAGAAGAAACTGGAGGAACTGGCCCGCCTGCCCGAGGTAGATCTGCTGGCGCTGGTGCCACCGGCCTGGCATGAGCCCCGGGTCGGCACCATCCGGCTGGATCGCCGATTTACGCAGGGCTATCGCCTGGAGGTGCTGCCAATCCTGTTCAACGGCCGGCACCATCTGCATTTCTATCCGGGCCTGCGGCAAGTGCTGCAACGGGAGCGGCCGGATCTGCTGCATATCGACGAGGAGTCGTTCAACCCGGCCACCTTCCTGGCGCTCCGGGCCGGGCGGGCAGTCGGGGCGCGCTGCTGCTTCTATAACTATGCCAACAACGACCGCTACTACCCGCCGCCCTTCAACCTGTTTGAGCGCTACGCCTTCCGCCACGCGGCGTATGCGCTTGTCTGCAATCAGGAGGCTGCCCAGATCATTCGCCGCCACGGTTACGCCGGCCCGCTGGCGGTGCTACCGCAGTTTGGCGTCGATCCGGAGTTATTCCACCCGGCGGACAAACAACGCACCCTGACTAACGACTTTATTGTCGGGTATGTCGGGCGACTGGTGCCGGAGAAGGGCGTGCTGGACCTGGTAGAAGCGCTGGTCGAGTTGCCGGCGCATGTGCGGTTGCGACTGGTTGGCGCGGGGGCGTTGCGCCCACAGATCGAGCGGCGGGTCGCCGAACTGGGCCTGCGCGGACGGGTTGAACTGCGCCCCGCCGTCGCTAGCACCGATGTCCCGGCCACGTTGCGCGAACTGGATGCGCTGGTGCTGCCCTCACACACCATGCCCAACTGGAAGGAGCAGTTCGGGCGCATTCTGATCGAGGCGATGAGTTCCGGGGTACCGGTGGTAGGCTCATCCTCGGGGGAGATCCCGAATGTTATTGGTGATGCCGGGCTGGTCTTTCCCGAAAAGGACATCACCGCGTTGCGTGCTTGCCTGGACCGCCTGCTGCATGACGCGGCGCTGTGGCAGCGGTTACGTGAGCAGGGACGCAACCGGGTGCTGGCCCACTATACTCAGGCCGCGCTGGCCCGCCGCTACTACGCCATCTACCGGGAGATGCTGACCGCGGCATCCACCCGCCATCCCCGATGATTTCCACAAGTTATCCACATATCGGGATAACATTCAATAGCTGGGGTACAAGGGAATTTCGTCTCCGGCAGGGTGATACCGAACCTCCTTTTTGCAAAAAAGATCGAAAATAGACCACGCTTCCGTCGGCGAATCCGGTCGTTCATCCCGGCACATGCCTGATGTGCATGCCCACCGCGTAACGCGTGTCAGTAACACGACGTACGCGGTCCCTGACGTGGCAGCCCTGGAAACAGCCTACCCGGTACTACCCGGTACCACGCACAAACACATTCGGCCAGGCTTTGAAGCGGGTAAAGAAGGTATCGCGCTGCACTTCTTCGCCATTTTCAATAATTGAGCGGTAGACCACAATGTCACGCCCGCTGCGCGCCACATCGCTCTGGTAGACCGTACCGGATGGGCGACTGGGATCATTGATGTAGATCGGCGAGCCGGGCGGGCTGACCTCATTACTGATGTAGGGGCCATCGAGCACAACCTCGCGGTCGGGGCGGGTACCATACAGGCTGACCGTCAGCACCTGGTTGATCTCATCCACATAGGAATGCATCAGCAGCCAGTGCCCGGTATCATTCACAAACTTGAGATCATTTACGCCGGTGTAGATAGTCGCATCCATGCCCGCGCCATCGCCATACGCGCCAAAGGCAAAGCGGTCGTACCAACTGATGTAGAAGGGATGGGCGTAGCGCTCGGTAATCGGCAACCCGGCCCAGAACGCCGCCCGAAAGACCGTTGTCGAGTTCTGGCAGACGCCGCCGCCCCACTCCAGTTGCGTGCGGTTGCCGATGATGGCGTAGCCCTCCACAAACCCATTCGCGGCATCCACACTACCCAGTTGCGTGTTAAACGAAAACTCGGCGTCGGGCGGAATCAGCACGCCATCCATGCGTGTGGCCCCCGCCTTGATATTGGTAATACGGTACTGCGCCGACCCGGCAAAGCTACTGCGCCCCTCCCCGACCAGTTCAACAATGCCCAGTTCGCCGATCTTGTCGGCCGTCACCTGCGGGTAGAGTTCCTCAAAAGGCAGCGCCAGCGTGCGCGTCGTCGGCGAACTTACGTGCAGTGTCTCGCTGATAACCTGTACCGCTTCCTCCTGCTTGAGCCGCCAGCCCTGCCGACCCTCCTGCACCACCTGCACCGTGCCATCCGCAAAGCGCAGGCGCGGCTCAACACTGCCGCTGTCCACAATCTGCGCCAGTCCTTCAACCGCTTCGGTCAGTCGCTCCGGGTTCACCGCAACGCGTAATTCCTCATCAACCGGCGACACCGTGATCAACTCGGCCAGACGATCGGCTTCCCAGACCCAGCGCTCCTCACCACGCGTCAGGACGAGCGGACTGCTGAGAAACTCGCCGGCATCCTCCTGTGCCACCACCAGTGCCGCATCATCAATCGACGGCTCCAGCAGGCGGGTGCGCAACGCAACCTCCTGTGGCGTCAGCATCTGGAGGGCCAGCATGATATCGTTGGCGGTATCATCGATTAGCACCTGCCGCCCGGGCGCGCCGGGTGTGCCCAGAATACGCCCTCCGGCCAGACTGAGCGCGGCATCGCTCGGTGGCTGCTCCAGCGGCGCGGAAATTGAGTAGAGATAGTCCTGAAGGCGCTGCCGGTCGATCACCAGGCGGGGCGCGACATCAATGCCGGTGCGCCAGAGCATCCACTGTTCACGCAGGCGGGTCAGGACATCGCCGCGCCGGCCCGGTTCCCGCGCCAC
>CAKZQX010000501.1 GCA_937141995.1 uncultured Chloroflexaceae bacterium
AAAAATGTTTGGTGAAAAAAGGATGATTTCTTCCACCCTGCCGGAGGCGGTATCCTCTTTCAGGGAAGGAATCACGTAAGCCCGGTTATTTGAACGGTATTGCCCCATGACCAACCCGTTTCAGACAGTCTCTGAGAAGAAGCACAGTCTATAGCGTTAGAGTCCTAAAATAACAGGCGTTACGCGGTCGGTTCCAAACCAGGTGTCTGGCTGGACAACTGACCCGATTCGCCTCCGGCAGGGCGGAAGATTTCATCTTTTTCCCCAGAAATGTTGCACGCTGTACAACATTTCTGGGGAAAAAGAAAACACGTACCATGCTGCCGCCGGCGAATGAGGATTCCGGGTCTGGTACACGGGTGGAATAAGTCCGCACCGCGTAACTCCTGTAAAATAATGCAGTACAGGGAGCGGCAGTAGATACAGTCACAGCAACAATGGTACAAATTGGGGTAGTGGTTACGTACTGATTGTTGAAAAAGGAGAATCCCATGGACACCCCACAACCCATCACCATCCGGCTGGCTTTCATTGAGGCTGACCCACAGCAGCCTGACCCCGCCGGTGTCGATGCGCTGGGCCGCGCGGCTTTCAATGCGTTGCGCGGGCAGGGCTACGCGGTCCAGCCGGCCTATACCGGCGCCAAGGGCATCGGCGCGCTGTACGATGTGGCAATCCAGGCCGCGCAGGTGACCTACGAGAACCGTGAACTGCTGACAACGCTAGTCGAAAGGGCTACCGAGATCCTGCTGGTGCTGGTGGCACTGCGCAAAGAGCGGGGAAAATCGGATGAAAGTGTCCCCGCCGAAATCACCATCACCATCGACAACCGCTCCGTTACCATACAGCCGGAGGAGGTCGAGAGCGATCAGGCGCTGCTAGAGCGGCTTCTGCAAGAGCATCCCGATCTGCCCCAGGCCGTCACCCCGGCCGGCCAGGTGACGATTACCACGCGGGTGCAGGGCTGATACCGATTTGTTGTCATAGCCACAGCGAACACCGAGGACGCAGAGATGATCAACGGGAATGTGCCACCGCTGCGTCCGTTGCGCTCGTTCCCGTTGATTGCTGGTTTGCCGGCAATTGGTATGCGGCGATGCGGCGGGGAGGTAGCGGTATGGTAGCATGTCCCGATGAACGTTCCTACGCGCCAATGTGTCATCTTTCAACGAATACTATTAGAATGGGAGGGAAAGGGTTCCGTTCACGCAGCACGCGCACCTGGGCCCCGATGCGGTGCATCTCCCGGCCGGCTTCATCTTGATTACCTGCTGGCTGCGGCGGCAACAGAGCCTCCTACAACGACCATGCGCTCCCGTCATCGGCAGGAGTAGTGGCCGGGATGGGCTATTTACCCCGGCGATGATAGACCAGATCGGCGATTTGCGCAAGGGTAGGTGTACGTTGTGTTCGTTGTTCTGGGTAGGGTGCGCGCTCCTAATGCGCTCCCACTACCTCCCCCACCACCCGCGCCACCACCTGCGCCACCGCCTGTGACACCTCCGGCGAGAGTTCGACGCCGGCCTCGTAGTTTGCGCCCTCGATACCATAGACAATTAAGCGGGGCGGCAGTTGACCCAGCACGCGCGCCATCTCGATGGCCTCGGCCACGCCAAAGGCATGTGTGGAGTAGCGGAAGAAGGTCGTCGGCAGCGGCCCGGTATGCGCCTCCAGGCGGTGAATCGTCCCGGCGGGCGACCCGGAGGAGACCGCGTCGATCAGGAAGACCTGCGCACCATCTTTCCAGGTCTCCATCAGTGTAGCACCCTCGCCGGGGGACTCGCGCACCACCACCTCCGGCAGGCGCTCCTGTAGATGACGCGCCACGACTAACCCGGCGGCATCATCCCCGCGAAACTCATTCCCCACCCCGATAATGAGCACCTGATGCATATGTTTGCTCGTTCGCTTCAGGACGAAGGACGAAAGACGAAGGACGAAAGGTCAGGGACCAGGGACGAAGGGTCAGGGACGAAGGACGAAAGACGAAAATACAGTCATCTTTACCCCTAACCCCTAACCCCTAACCCCTAACCCCTAACCCCTAACCCCTACTCCTGCTCAATATGCAGCTTCAAAAAGTGGGTCGAACAGGAGATGCAGGGATCATAGTTGCGGATGACCTGCTCGCACTGCCAGGTGAGTTTGTCGTGGGCGGTGTTGATGTTTTGCGGCACGAACTGCCAGAGGTCATTCTCGATGGTCTTCTGGTTCTGCGAGGTGGGTGGAATGATCCGCGCATCGCGGATGTTACCCTCGTCGTCGATGCGGTAGCGGTGGTAGAGAATGCCACGCGGTGCCTCGCTGCAACCATGCCCCACCCCGGCGCGCGGCTCCACCTTGACCGCCGGTTCGTCCGGCATCTCGTAGCTGTCGATGATGCGGAGCGCTTCGTCACAGGCATAGAGCGTTTCGACCGCCCGCACAACGATGCTCTTAAACGGATTGTAGCACTGGGAGCCCAGGCCGACGTTGCGCGCGGCCTCCTGCGCCATGGGCGAGAGCCGATCAAAGTTCAGGTTGTAGCGTGCCAGTGGACCGACATGGTACGCGCCCCGCGCCTTGAGCACCGAGTGCAGCGCGGTTGAGTGGGCGACATGCTCCTCGGCGAAGTAGTCCGGATATTCGTGGATGCCAATATCCAGCCCCTTATTCGACACCAATCGCCCCTCGTTGTAGGGATACTCATCGGGATGTTGCAGCGCGACATACTCATAATCGCGCTCAAAATCCGGGCAGGGCAGCGAAGCGGTCCAGTCCACGGCAACTTTGGCAATCTCGCGGGCCTCCTCCAACTGATCCTTCAGGCGGCGCTTCAGTTCGCGGCGGTTCGGCACCTTGTAGAACCCGCCCACCCGCACATTGATCGGGTGGATCTCGCGTCCGCCGATGAAGGTGACGATATCATTGCCGGCCTTCTTCAGCTTGAGCGCGGCCTGCACAATCTCCGGGTGATCCTTCGCCATCTGAATAGCATCCGGGTAGCCCAGGAAGTCGGGCGCATGCAGCATCGAGAAGTGCAACACATGGCTCTCGATCCACTCGCCACAGTAGATCAGGCGGCGCAGTTCGCGCAGCGGCCCATCAACGGTGATGCCGAAGGCATTCTCCATCGCGTGAACCGAACTCATCTGGTAAGCAACCGGGCAGATCCCGCAGATCCGCGCCGTGATGTCAGGCACCTCGCTGTAGTCGCGTCCCAACAGGAACGCCTCGAAGAAGCGCGGCGGCTCGAAGATACGCAATTGGACATCGGTGACATTTTTGTCCTTGACCTTGACGTAGAGCCCGCCCTCACCTTCGACACGCGCAAGGTAATCAACCTTAATTGTTGTAGTTTTGCTTTTCATGGGCTTCACTCTCCTTGCGGAATGGGTCGGCGTAGGCATTTATGCCCCGGAACGAGCGGACAATATCGGTATCGGACATGCCCAGGTTTTCAAACCAGGTCGCCAGCGCGGGTGGGTTGGGCGACTCCATCGGGCCAAAGCAGCCGTAGCAACCCCGGTTGTAGGCCGGGCAGATTGCGCCGCACCCGGATTGCGTCACCGGACCCAGGCAGGGTGTGCCCTGCGCCACCATCACACAGACGGTGTTACGCCGTTTGCACTCCACGCAGACGCTGTGGGGCGGCGTGATGGGCCGGCGGCCATGCAGGAAGGCGCTGATGGTTTCCAGCAATTGCTGCTTGCTGATCGGGCAACCGCGCAGTTCATAATCGACAAAAACATGGTCGGCGATGGGCGTAGATTTCTGCAGCGCCGAGATATAGTCGGGCGTCGGGTAGACATAGGAGATATATTCCTTGACATCGCCGAAGTTGCGCAGTGCTTGCAGCCCGCCGGCGGTTGCGCATGCGCCGATGGTCACCAGGAACTTTGAGGCCCGCCGCACCTGGTGGATACGCTCGGCATCATGCGAGGTGGTAATCGAACCCTCGACCAGCGACAGATCGTAGGGGCCTTTCATCACCGCCCGCGACGCCTCCGGGAAGTTCGCAATCTCGACGGCTTCGGCTACGGCGAGCAGTTCAT
>CAKZQX010000502.1 GCA_937141995.1 uncultured Chloroflexaceae bacterium
CTTCTCTTCTCTTCTCTTCTCTTCTCTTCTCTTCTCTTCTCTTCTCTTCTCTTCGAGGTAACTCCGGACTGTAGATACAGTCCCCCCGCTCCCCTCTGACAGGAAATGGCACGGTGTATGCTACAATGGCGGGCACAGGTTCTCCTTGTTGTGCGCGAGGTTATTATGCGTCTATCCCGTTCCAGTGGGATTCTTTTACATCCTACGTCACTACCGGGTCGTTGGGGTATTGGTGACCTGGGTAGTACCGCTTACAAGTTTGTCGATTTTCTCACCGAGGCCGGGCAGCGTCTCTGGCAGATCCTGCCGCTGGGACCAACCGGCTTTGGCAACTCGCCCTATCAGTGTCTGTCCTCCTTCGCCGGAAATCACCTGCTGATCAGCCTGGATCGCCTGGTCGAAGAAGGACTACTCCGGTCAGATGATCTCTATGGGGAAGCAGCGCCACCGCTTCCTACGTTTTCCGATGATCAGGTTGACTACGATGCCGTATCCGAGTTCAAGCTGCCGCTGTTGCAACGTTCGTTCGACTATTTTCGCCAGGATGTCGCGCCGGCCCATACGGCTGCATTCAAGGCCTTCTGTGCTACGAACGCCGACTGGCTCGACGACTACACTCTGTTTGTTGCGATCAAAGATCACCAGGACGGCGCATCCTGGGATGTGTGGGACCATGATATTCGCATGCGCGAACCGGAGGCGCTCAAGCGCTGGCAGAACGAACTGGCCGACTATATTGAGATGCGCAAATATTTTCAGTATCTCTTCTTCCATCAGTGGCGCGCGCTCAAGGCGTATGCCAACGAGCGAAATATTCGCATTGTCGGCGATATGCCGATCTTTGTGGCCTATGACGGCTCAGATGTCTGGGGTAATCCGGAACTCTTCTACCTGGACGAAGAGAATCACCCGACGGTCGTTGCCGGCGTGCCGCCCGACTACTTTAGCGCCACCGGACAACTCTGGGGCAATCCGCTCTACCGCTGGGATCAGATGGCCGAGAATGGCTATGTCTGGTGGATGCGTCGCGTCAAGAGTACGCTGGACATGGTAGATATTGTGCGTCTGGACCACTTTCGCGGCTTTGAAGCCTACTGGGAAGTGCCGGCAGGGGAGGAGACGGCGGTCAATGGGCAGTGGGTTAAAGGGCCGGGCAATCTCATCTTTGAAGCTTTGGCAAGTGCCCTGGGCGATCTGCCGATTATTGCCGAAGATCTGGGCCTGATTACGTCAGAGGTCGAAGACCTGCGCGACAATTTCAACCTGCCGGGGATGAAGGTGCTGCACTTTGCCTTTGGCGATAACGCCAAAAATCCGTACCTGCCTCACAACTACACTTCGAACTACGTTGTCTACACCGGCACGCACGATAACGATACGACACTGGGTTGGTACGAGAGCCGCGAGGATTGGGAGCGCGCCGCGATCGCCCGCTACCTGGGGCATACGCCCGATGATATTTGCTGGGATATGCTGCGTCTGGCGCTCAGTTCCGTTGCGGATATGGCCGTTTTTCCGATCCAGGACCCGTTGCGCCTGGGCAGCGAGGCACGGATGAATATCCCGGGTCAGGCGGAGAATAACTGGGCCTGGCGGTTACGTGCCGATACACTTACGTCAGAACTGGCCCAGAACCTGCGCCGGCTCACCGTAACCTACGGCCGCCTGGAAGAATAAACAACCAGGAACCGAGGGGCGAGAATTGGGTTCTTTCGTTCTTTGTTCTTTGTTTTTGTCATCTCAGCTTGGATAAATTTTGCCGCCTTCGACCCGCAGACGCTGAATGTTTTGCAGAAACTCCGCATCGAAATCGCTCAGGTCGGTAGCGGTAATCAGCGTTTGCTGGTCGGGGCGGCTGATGGCATGTAGCAGGTGCGAGCGGCGCTGGGCATCCAGTTCGCTGAGGAGATCGTCCAGCAGCAGCACGGGCGTATCGCCACTGCGCGCATGCATCAATTCCGACTCGCCCAGTTTGAGGGCCAGCGTGACGCTGCGCTGCTGTCCACGCGAACCATACACCCCCAGGTTCACGCCATTCACGGTAAACAGCAGATCATCCCGATGCGGCCCGATCAGGGTCTGCCCACGGCCTAACTCATCGCGGCGCAACTCGCGCAGGCGGTCGCTCATGCGGCGGGCCAGTTCCCCGGCACCCGGCGTCGGCCCCAGGTCAAAGCCGGGTTGGTAGCTAATCTCCAATGGCTCCGCGCCCCCGGTGATCGCGCAGAAGAGCGGCCCCACCAGCCGGTTGAGGTCGGCGACCGCGCGCAGGCGCTCGGCCAGCAGGTAGCCTCCCGCCGCCGCCACCTCCCGATCCCAATATTCCAACTCGGTGTCCACAGCGCGGAGCGGCCGGCGTTGTTCGCGCCAGGCCCGCAGCATGCTGTTACGCTGCTGGATCAGTTTGTTATATTGCGCAAGGGTGCGCACATAGTGCGGATCAAGCTGCGAGAGTGTGATGTCAAGATAGCGCCGGCGCTGAACCGGCGGACCATCGACCAGCATCAGATCGGCGGGAGTAAACAGCACCACGCGCAGTTGCCCCACCAGATCGAGCGCGCGCACTGTGCGGCGATCAACGCGTACCAGCTTCTGCGTTGTCCCCGTCAACTGACCGCGATCGCTTGTCCGCAGTTGCACAATCACTTCCAGGCGCACCCGATTGCCGGCCCGCCGCACATCGGCAACCAGTCGGGCAAAGGGGGAAGTTCCCACTTCCCCCTGCGCATTCCAGTAGACCAGCTCGCGGTCGGTGCTGGTGCGGGGCGAACGCGTCGTGGCGATATAGAAGAGCGCTTCAAGCAGACTGGTTTTACCTGATGCATTGGGGCCGTAGATCAACGTCGTGCCGCTATTCAGCGTAAGGTCTAGCCGCTGGTAGATACGAAAATCGCGCAGGCTAAGATTGGTGATGTCCATACACTTTATCGTAACTGTTCACAGATGGGGGCAAAACCACCGACGCACATAGTGGCACACAAACAGACTCACCTGATAACGTTGATCACGCGTATTATGAACAGTTAGATCCATCAAACACGATGCGTCACAGGCGCAACTACGCATACACGTCAAGTTGCAACTCCCGCAGCGCCGCCAGATCGCCACAGTTGCTACAGAACATTGCCACGCGCAACTCTTTGATGTATGCCTGCAAGCCCTCAATGACCGCCTCCGCGCCACGTTTATCGACGGCGGCATTCAGCGCCGGTTTTGCGGTAGCCGCCAGGTCCGCACCCAGGGCAAGCGCCTTGGCAACATCAACGCCGCTACGCACACCGCCGCTGCCAATCAGAGTAATGTTGGGAAACGTGGCTCGGATCTGGCGGATCGCCTCGGTCGTCGGCAGACCCCAGCCGGCAAATGCTCCCGCCACCCGCGCGCCCTGCGCATTGGGCTGCCGGAAGCGCTCCACCTCACTCCAACTGGTACCGCCGGCTCCGGCCACATCAATAATCCGCACGCCAACATCATAGAGCCGACGCGCATCGGCGGCGCTAATACCATTGCCGACTTCTTTCGCAATCACCGGAACCGGCAGATCACGGCAGACCTGCTCAACCCGTTGGAGCAACCCTTTGAAATTGACATCACCCTCAGGCTGAACCGCCTCCTGGAGCGGGTTAAAATGCAGGATCAGCGCATCGGCTTCGATCATCTCGACGGCGCGGCGGCAATGTTCTACCCCAAAATCATAGTTTAACTGCACCGCGCCCAGGTTCGCCAGCAGCGGAATCGTCGGCGCTACCCGGCGGACCTGGTAGGTCGCCGCCAGCCGACGATCAACCACGGCGGCACGCTGCGAGCCCACCCCCATACCCAGGCCGAGATGCTGGGCGGCCTCTGCCAGCGCCAGGTTAATCCGCTCGGCCTCCTGCGCCCCACCCGTCATTGAACTGATCAGCAGGGGCGCGCGCATTGGCTTGCCAAGAAAAGTGGTATTGATGTCAATCTCGGCCATATCCAGGTCAGGGAAGGCGGTATGAGGCAGACGATAGGCAGCGAAGCCGGTGACAATGCCCTTGGCCGCCACATCTTCACCCAGAACAATGCGGATGTGATCGAGCTTTCGCCCCTCAATGCTGGTCGAGTCGGACATGACCGGCGCTCCTTGATGCTATTTAATGCAATGTTATTAACACGAGTTACGCGGTTGACATACAGCCCCGACGTTTGATCAGATGAGAGCCGGCTTCGCCTGTGGCAGCGTGGGACGTTTTTACCTTTTGCACAAAAATGTTGCACCGTGTACAACATTTTTGTGCAAAAGTGTGGAATCTTCCGCCCTGCCGGAGGCGAAATGACCGCAAAGGTTAGGAACCACGTAAGTCCTGTTATTAACAGGACTTACGTGGCGCTGCCGGTTCCATCCTGGTGCCAGACCTGCATGCCAGAATCGCCTGCGGCAGCGTGGTATGTTTATAGTCTTGTTCACAAAACATTTGCACCTGGTGCAAATGTTTTGTGAACAAGACTGGGATCTTCCGCCCTGCCGGAGGCGATATCTCTTTCCCGAAGAGGGACCGCGTAACTTCTGTTATTAAAATCATACCAATAAAGCAGGGGGGCGTCAACTATATGCGACATAGCCGGCTTGTATACATAACACCCGTTATGCGGTGGGTATGCAACCCCGGTGTTTGATCAGACGAACGCCGGGCTCGCCTGCGGCGGCATGGGACGTTATCTATGGCACGCTTAATGCTATGTATAAAAAGAGGGATAACCGATGCGAACCTGCATAAAACCTGGTTTCGTAGAATAGAAAGGATGCACAGCTATGCTGAAGTGGGCAATTATCTTGCTGGTTATTGCGCTGATCGCCGGAGTACTTGGGTTCGGGGGCATTGCAGGAGCAGCAGCCGGGATTGCGAAGATTCTCTTCTTTGTCTTCCTGATTTTGTTTGCACTCTCGCTCTTCTTTGGTCGCAGAATGGCATAACATGGATATGACTTACGCAATCACGCGTTTGGCGACATATATTGTCTCCGGCAGGAGTGACCATCTTTTTCACGCACATGTTGCACTCAGTGCAACATGTGCGTGAAAAAGAGAAAGAGGTGTAGCCCATCGGCTCCGGTCGCCCCACCCCGCGCTTCCGGGCCGTAAGACTGTGTCCGGCAGGCGTAGCAGAGCAATGCCTTTGCGCAACTGCTCCGACCAGCAGAAGAAACGCTCAGTGAGGCTGAGTTACTCTATTTCCGCTACGCCATCGGAATGGCGCTCCAGTTCAGTTGAAAGGGCCGGATCATTGCCGGCGATCAACCCCTCGTAGTCTGCGCAGTTTCCGACATAATACCCTACTCCTCATTCACTACCACACGCAGGTTCAGCGGCCCCAGTTCCCGAGTCGTCTCCATCATCGCGGTGGAATCCCAGCGCTACCGGAATAGTTACAATATGAATATATGAACGTACGCGGTGCAGCCTATGTCGGTCTGTTGGCCGCGCCAAAAGCCCGCTTCGCCTGCGGCAGCGTGGGACGTTTTTGTCTTTTTCCGGAACATTTGGCACAACGTGCCAAATGTTCCGGAGAAGAATGTCCCATTCCACCCTGCCGGAGGCGAATCGGGCCATGTGTCCGGGCAGACGCCTGGGTTGGAACCGACCGCGTAACTCCTGTAAATAAGATGTATCATAGTCGTAGGAACGCCTGCAAGCATTAACCGTGAAATATGTCAACTTCAGATGCACATGACAGAACATGCTGCGAAGCAGCATGTTCTGTCATGGCTTAAAGAGACGAAAGAAGTACTCCATGACTATTGACATCTTCCATGTTCCCGGCATTCACACCCAACAAGATGCCGAGACAATTACACAGGCGGTCAACCGTATACACGGTATACGTGTAATCCAGGTAAATCTGGCGCAGCGCTCGGTGCGCGTGGAGCATGATGATCAAGCCGGCATCAGCGAGATTATTCGGGCGATTACACGCGCAGGATTTAACGATGTAGCGGTGATGGCGTAAGGACCGAGCACCGAGGACCAATCAGCGGTGTTGCGCCGACATCCGGTTCATGCGGAGAATCTTTCAAAAAGCCGCTCACAACCGGCATACATTGCCCGTTGAACAGGTTCATCGACAGAGCAGGAGTACCGATTCCGGGGTGACTCCTGCAAATCACCCGTAAACATGGCAATATATGGAACACAATCAGGCCACAAGGTGCTATAATACGAAAAGCTGTCGCGTCAGGCACACTGTTCCCGGTACGCTTATACAACTGACCTCGTTCTACCGCGTACCATTCGGCACAGGTGCTACACCGCACTTTGATGTACTAAGGAAAGCCCCCGTGTCTGCTCCAGCACGTATTCCGGTTGACCGGCTCCTCGGCGATTTGCAACGCCTCTGTGCGCAGCCTTCCAGTGTCGGTCAGGACCGCGAACTTGCCGGTACCGCTAATGTTGTCGCCGATTTGCTGCGTCAAGCCGGGCTGAGCACAAAAATTGTGCGAACGGCGGGTGCGCCGGTTGTGCTTGGGCGGCGCACTGGTCGCAGTCCATTTACGCTGTTGCTCTACCACCACTACGATGTTGCGCCCGCAGGCCCCTGGCGCGCCTGGTTTCACGAGCCGTTCCAACTGGCCGAACGTGAGGAGATACTCTTCGGGCGAGGTGTGGCGCATGGCAAAGGTCCACTGATCGCCCATCTGCAAGCATTGCAGGCACTGCAGGAGGTCGATGGGGAATTACCCTGTGGAATTGTTGTGGTTGTTGATGGGGAGGGGTTGGCCGGTAGCCCCCATCTTGACAAGGTTATCGCCAGGCACAAAGAGCTTTTGCGTGCTGATGCCTGCCTGGGCAGTGCAGGCGAGCGCGACGCGCACAAGCGCCCATTCTGTTACAGCGGCAGCAAGGGGTTGCTGACGGTGGAACTCAGCGTCTCCGGGATGGCGCATCCGCTGCTGCCGGGGCTGGCGGCGAGTGTTCGCAACCCGGCCTGGCGACTCGTCTGGGCGCTCGGGCATATTAAGGGCGAGGATGAAGATATTCGGATCAACGGCTTCTATGATGACGTTGAGGGGCCGAACCGCAACGAGAATGCGTCGTTGCGCAAGACGCGCCTGGACGAAGCAGGGCGGTTGATGGACTGGGAGATGTCGGAGTTTCTCTTTGGGATGAGCGGCGTTGCCCTGGTCCGCGCCGAGACAACCCTGCCAACCTGCAACCTCTCTGCTTTCACGGTTGAACCGTCCGGCGATTTACCCAACATTCCGACAGCAGCCTCGGCCCGGATCGATTTTCACCTGGTTCCGGCGCAGCACCCCGACATTATCATCAATCTGGTGCGTGAGCAGTTGATTGCCCGGGGGTGCCTGGATATCAAGGTCGAACGGCTTTCCGGCGGCTACCCGCCGACCCGCACCGAACCGGAACATCCCTTTGTACAGCATGTGTGTGCCGCGGGTATTCCGGTCTGTGGCGAGCCGTTTGTTCTGCTGCCGCTGGGTCCCTTCACGCAGCCCTTACACACCTTTGCCAATCACCTGGGCACACCCACCGCAGTTGTAGCGCTCAAACGCAACGATAGTGCCGTACATGGCCCGAATGAGCGTCTGCCGCTGGAAGACCTGCTGCGGCATGGGCAACTCTTGATGGAAATATCGAGTACATGCGCCGATCAGGCCAGTTTAGTCAGCCAGGGATCAACCAGCAGCGCACAATAGGTATTTGACGCGTAACGATGCCCATGGTACCATACACCCTGTTCAAAATCCAGGAAGCGTATAGAGTTTCTGCCGAGGTAGCTCAGGGGTTAGAGCGAACGACTCATAATCGTTAGGTCGAGGGTTCAAATCCCTCCCTCGGCACCAGATCGAGCGACGGACTGCTCAGAGTTCGTCGCTTTTTGTATTTTAGCCATCCGAACACACATTACGCGATTTCTGGTTTGACCGTTCTTGTTTTGGAAGTGGATATTGCCTCCGGTAGATGGTGCGCCTTGCATACCGTTTTGGGAAAAGGAAATAACGGACCATGCTTTCGCAGGCGTAACACATTGCTGCTGCGATCAAACAACTGATTTGAACATTCACCACGTAATGCGTGTAACCTGATTGATCTGGAAGTTATGTCCACTGATCTTTTGCTAGACCGCATTCGCACTGCGCTTGACGATCAGCATCTGCTGCGGCAGGAGGCGCGTGTCGTTGTGGCCGTCTCCGGCGGCCCGGACTCACTCTGCCTGTTACATCTGCTGTGGCGGCTTCGGGCAGCGGGTGGTCCGGCACTGCATGTGGCCCACCTGGATCATGGCTTTCGTGGCGAGCAGTCGGTAGCCGAGGCGCGGTTTGTGGCTCAGACCGCCAGTGCATGGAACCTGCCGGTAACGGTTGAGCAGGCCGATCTACCGGCCATCGTGCGTACGACGGGCCAGAACCGGCAGGCCGCGGCCCGGCGGGTGCGCTACGCATTTCTGGCGCGGGTGGCCCGATCGATCCGGGCCGACGCGGTTGCCGTGGCTCATCAGGCCGACGATCAAGCGGAAACCGTGCTGCTGCACCTGCTCTATGGAGCCGGTCCCGCCGGACTGCGCGGGATGCGTGCGGTGGTTCCCTGGCAGGAATGGCACAATCCGGCAGACGTGGACAGCGCAGTGGCGTTAGAGCAACCACCGCCAACCGCCAATGCCCCGGCTTTCGCCCCGTGGCTTATGCGCCCCCTGCTTACGACAACCCGTGCCGAAATTGAATACTACTGCAACGAGCATACGCTCACGCCACAGTACGATCCCTCCAACACGGCTCCCTCTTCTACGCGCAGCCGCATTCGCATGGATCTTCTGCCCTATCTGACTGCCTACAACCAGCAGATTGTCACTGCACTCACCCGGACAGCGCAGATCTGCGCCGATGATTATGCCTATCTGCAGACCGAGCTTGACGAACGTTGGCCGCATCTGATCGAAGCATTACCAGGCGCAGTTCGCGTTCATCTGGCAGTGTGGCGGCAATTGCCGGTTGCGCTCCAACGGTATGCCCTGCGCCGCGCCGCACTCCAACTAGATGCCGGTGCTGCACTGAGTTATGAGCAGATCGAAGCAGGCCGGGCGGCAACAACCCGCGCCACCGGCTACCAGCAGACCCTGGCGCGCGGATTGATTATGCGGATTGAAGACACCAGTTTTGTACTGCTCGATCCACGAACCCCGGCCATCCCCCCCTCTCCAGCGCCGGCGCTGCCGCAACTGGCCGCCAACGAATACCGCCTGA
>CAKZQX010000503.1 GCA_937141995.1 uncultured Chloroflexaceae bacterium
TCGCCTTGAACGCCGCCGCAATCGCCAGGCCGCCGCCGAACAGCAGCACAATCCCCCAGGGCAACTTCTTCGCCGTCTCCCAATCCAGCAAGAACTGGTTCCGATTAAGGCTAATCGGCACGATAAACAGCGCCACCGCCCCCGTCAACGCGATCACCGCGTCGTCCACATTCGGGGCGAAGGGCTTAATCAGCCAGGGGCGCACAATCCAGGCCAGCGCCGTCAGGCCGAAGATGACCAGAACCGCCAGTTCCGCCGTTGACATGCCGCCCAGGCCACGGAGTTCTTCGCGCACAACCTCCAGACCACCGGGAATATCTTTTGTCCCCAGCTTGTAGGCAACCCGCGCCAGATACCACCAGGTGGCCAGCAGACCGCCAATCGCCAGCGGCAGACCAATCAGCATCCAGCGCGCAAACGAAATCTCAATTCCCAACAACTCCTTGGCCGCCCCGGCCAGCACAATATTGGGCGGCGTGCCGATCAATGTTGCCATCCCGCCAATCGAGGCAGCGTAGGCAATCCCCAGCATCAGCGCGGTCCCAAAGGCAAAATTGCCCTCGCGCATCGCCTCCTCGGAATCGCCCTCGCGCCCCATCAGCGTGGCGATCTGCGCAACGACTGCCATACCGATCGGCAGCATCATCATCGCCGTGGCAGTATTGGAGATCCACATCGAGAGAAAGCCGGTTGCGACCATAAAGCCGAGCACTACACGGGCCGGGGTGACGCCCACAATCGAGATAATGCTTAAAGCAATCCGGCGGTGCAGCCCCCAGCGCTCAATCGCCAGCGCAATCATAAAACCGCCGAGGAAGACAAAGATCAGCGGATCGGAATAGCCGGTTGAGACCGCACCGATTTCAAGCGCGCCGGTGAGCGGTAGCAGAATCAGCGGCAGCAGCGATGTCACCGGAATAGGAATCGCCTCGGTCATCCACCAGATTGCCACCCAGAAGGTGGTTGCCGCCACCTTCGCCGCCTCCGGGGTCATCCCCGCCGGAGTGGGCAGAAGCAACATCACCAGAAAAGCCGGCGGACCAAGAAACAGACCAACCCGTTGACGAACACTGTACGCCGACGATGAGATTTCCCGTTTGACGGCGGGAAGCGATGCCTGCGCCATAGTGACCTCCTTGACGCAAACTAAAGAAAGAATAAAACGTAAACGCCAATGCGTTTACTATTGCCTCCCTATGATCTGCGCACATCCTGAGTACACAATCACTCGTGACGAAGGCTGTTCGCTTCCCGTAGGGCATGCAATCCAGAACGACAAACCATGGGTTCGCCCGGCATACCCCAGAATTATAGCGCGGTGAGCAGCCGGAATGAGCCGGAATACTCCGGGCAGGCCCATCCGAAACCCCTCGGTGCCGGTTAACACCATGCATCCAGTGATGCAGACCGGCACCCCGCTTCCGTACAACTACCGCCTACCAAACTACATTGCAATGCTCCAGATTAGCGGCACCAGCAGATACCCGATCGCCGTCACCAGAATAATGCTGGCAATATTCAGCCAGATCCCCGCGCGCGCCATCTGCGGAATGGTGATGTAACCGCTCCCAAAGACAATCGCGTTGGGCGGGGTCGCCACCGGCAGCATAAAGGCACAGGAGGCCGCAATCGCCGCCGGCACCATCAGTAGCAGCGGGTTGACCAGCAGCGCCGTCGCCAGCGCAAACATCACCGGCATCAACATCGTGGCCGAGGCCGTATTCGACGTAAGCTCGGTGAGGAAAATCACGATGGTGACAACAACCAGCAGCACCAGCAGCACCGGCAGACCACCCAGGCCGGTCAGCGCCTCACCCAGCCAGTCCGACAGCCCTGTGGCAGTAAAGGCCGCCGCAATTGCCAGACCACCGCCGAACAGCAACACGATGCCCCAGGGCAGATTGCGCGCCGTTTCCCAATCCATCAGGAACTCATTGCGTTGCATACTGATCGGCACAACAAACAGCGCCACCGCTCCCGTCAACGCGATCACCGCGTCGTCCACATTCGGGGCGATAGGACTGATGACCCAGGGGCGGGTAATCCAGGCCAGCGCCGTCAGACCAAAGATAATCAGCACCGCGCGCTCCGGTGTCGTCATCGGACCCAGCTTGCGCAACTCATCGCGCACCACATCCAGCCCACCCGGAATACCCTCGCGGTCCATAGTGTAGGCAATCCGGGTAAGATAGAACCAGGTGCCGATTACGCCAATGATCGCCACCGGCAGACCAATCAGCATCCAGCGTGCGAAGGAGATTTCCAACCCGAACAACTCCTGCGCGGCCCCGGCCAGCACAATATTGGGCGGGGTACCGATCAGCGTACCAATCCCACCCAGCGAAGCAGAATAGGCAATACCAAGCATCAACGCCGTGGCAAACCCAAACCGGGCCACACTACGCTGCTCCTCGGACTCCTCACTCTTATCCGTATGGCGGTCCATCAACTCCAGCATCTGCGAGATCACCGCCAGACCAATCGGCGTCATCATCATCGCCGTGGCGGTATTGGAGATCCACATCGAGAGAAAGCCGGTTGCGACCATAAAGCCGAGCACAATCCGGGCCGGAGTGACACCAACGACTGAGATAATGCTCAGGGCAATCCGCCGATGCAGGTTCCAGCGCTCGATTGCCAGCGCAATCATAAAGCCGCCCAGGAAGACAAAGATCAACCGATTGGAGTAGCCCGGCGCAACATCGCTGATTGGGAGCGCGCCCGTCATTGGGATGAGAATCAGCGGCAGCAACGATGTCACCGGAATGGGCGCGGCCTCAGTCATCCACCAGATCGCCACCCAGAACGTTGTCGCCGCCACCTTCGCCGCCTCCGGACTCATGCCGGCCGGATTAGGCAAAACCAGCATAAGCAGGAACGCAAGTGGACCTAGCGCCAGCCCGATGCGCTGACGCGTGCTATACTCTGTTGATACTCCGCCACGTTGTAAAGGAATCGACGCCTCTGCCATTTATGACCTCCTTAGATCGCTTGTACCTTCGCTGGGAAGTGAACGTTACCCGAAGCTGCACGGCACATTCACGGCTGCACATCCAGCGAAGCTATAGCTTCTTCTCGCTGTCATTAACCTGACTTTTCCGTTATTTCCGACAGTGTGACAGGGTTTAGCTTATTCTATTCGCTTACCTGCAATAGCATCCTCCTCTGTGCTAACACAAAGCTACATATCTTCCGGCGGACCTCGTGTTTTAAAAATCATAACTATCCTCCCCTGTTCCCTACACCAGAAATACATCCGGATTAAGCATGCCCGCCGCATCCCACTCCTGCTTGAGGCGGCGCATCAGGTCCAGACTTTCCGGTGGGTTGCCCCAGATATCCAGCGTCGTGCCGGCGGTTGCCGTCAGCACCACGGCATAGCCGCCCGCCACCCGCGCCACCCGGCGCAACGCGGGCAGATCCGGCACATTACGCGTGTAGATCAGGCCACTGACCATATCCGCCACAAACGGCGCGTCATTCAGCAGCGGCACAAGCTCACGTAGCACCCGCGCCTGCTCTTTGGGCGGAACCCCCACGCGGAGCGCACTATCTTCGGGCGAAGACTCGCGCAGGAAGGTGGCCCAGACATCGCTGCCTGTGGGCGTGTCAATCTCCGCCGGATCGCGGCTGCCGGCGGGTAGAACGCCGCGCACCTGGGTCAGTTCCGCCTGTACATCCTGTTCCGGCCCCTCAGCCGTGTAAACCAGCGCGTAGGGTGTGTCCACCCCCGGCAGATCGCACCCACGACAGAGCACAATGGCCGAGGCGACCAGGCAACCCTGCACCAGCCGCGCGCTCAACTCCAGCCCGTGCGCCAGGTCTTGTAGCGGAATAACCAGCGTGGAGCGCATGCGCGGCCAGGGCACCAGCTTGAGCGTAATATCAGTCATCAGGCCCAGCGTGCCATACGCCCCGACCAGCAGCTTGGGCAGATCATAGCCCGCCACATTTTTTACCACCGGCCGGCCGGCGCGAATCACCCGGCCATTAGGGAGCGCAACCCGGGCCGCCAGCAGATTATCGCGGATGCCGCCATAGCGAATCCGCAGCGGCGCATTCAGGTTCGTGGCAATCAGACCGCCAACAGTTGCCTCCGGCCAGGGCGCAAGCAGCGGCACCCACATCCGCTCTCGCGCCAACTCCGCCTGTAGCTCGGCCAGCGGTGTCCCGGCCCCCACGGTGACATAGAGATCTTCCAGGGCGCAGGTCTGAATGCCGCGCAGCTTCTCCGTAGAGAGCAGCACATCCGCCGGGGGCAACCGGCCTGATTTGGTGCCGCCGCCACGAATGCGGATGCGTTGTCCGGCAGTCGCCCAGGTCCGGATTGCTGCGGCCGCTTCCTCGGCGGAGGTGGGCGCGAAGGGCGAAGCGGGCGGCGCACCCGGCGCGGGTAGCGGCTCCGCCGTCGGCGCGTCGGGCGGGAAGATCTTGGCCGGGTTGAGCAGATTCTCGGGATCGAAGACGGTCTTGATTGTCTTCATCGTATCCAACTCTTCGGCGCTGTACATCAGCGGCATAAAGGCGCGTTTCTCAATCCCCACGCCATGTTCGCCGGTAATACTGCCATCCTGCGCGATGCACAACTGCATAATCTCGCGCCCGGCCTCGATCACCCGGCGGATCAGCGCGTCGTCCTTGGGATCTTCGATCAGGATCAGCGGGTGCAAGTTGCCGTCCCCGGCGTGAAACACATAGCCTACCCGCAGATCGTACTCCTCGCAGACCCGGTTGACTCCGGCGAGCGTCACCGCCAGTTTGCTGCGGGGCACCGTGCCATCCACCAGGTAGTAGGCCGGGGCCAGGCGCGCCATTGCGCCGGCGGCACTCTTGCGGGCATACCAGATATTCGCCCGCTCGTCCGCCGTCTGCGCCACCCGTAGCTCGCGCACCTCCATGGCGCGCAGGATCGCCATAATCTCCTCGATCTGGGGCGTCACACTCTCCGGGTAACCGTCGGCCTCAATAATCAACGCCGCGCCCGCCCGGATCGGCAACCCGGCGTGGGTAAACTCCTCCAGGATGACCATCATCTTCTGGTCCATCATCTCCAGCGTTGCCGGCACCAACCCGCGCGCAATAATTGCTGAAACCGCCGCGCCCGCCTGCTCAACCGAGTCAAACGCCGCCATCAGCGTTTTAACTGCCGGCGGATTACGCATCAGGCGCAACTGCGCCTCGGCCACCAGACCCAGGGTGCCCTCGCTGCCGACCATCAGGCCCACAAAGTCATACTCGGGATAGTCCAGCGCGCCGCCACCCAGGTGCAGCGCGCGCCCATCGGCCAGCACTACCTGCAGACCAGTGACATAATTGGTTGTGACGCCATATTTGAAGCAGTGGGGACCGCCTGAATTCTCGGCGAGATTCCCGCCAAGCGTTGAGGCACGCCCACTCGAGGGATCGGGGGGATAATAGAGATTCTGCGCCTGAACGGTGGTATCGAGGAGCAGCGTAATCATGCCGGGTTGGGCAATCACGCTGCGACCAATCTCATTAAACTCGATCAGGCGATCCATGCGGGAGAAGGCGACGATCAGGCCGCCATGCTCGGCGACCGCGCCGCCGGAGAGCCCGGTACCCGCGCCACGCGCCACCAGGGGCACGCCCTGTTGCCGGGCCCACCGGACAATCTGCACCAGATCATCGGTTGTTCGCGGAAACACCAACCCATCGGGTTGCCCCCGATCCAGGCCGGCATCACCATCGTAAGTCAGCAGATCGATCGGATTGGTGACAACCTGGTTGGCCGTCAACTGGCGGGCCAGCGCCTGAAGATCGACCTTATGTTGCACAGCCATAGTGCTTTTCCCTCTTCTATGAAGAACATCCTACGTTTACTATTCTGGGCAGGTCTGGCGACCTGCCCCTACCGTCGGCGTCCCACTGCAACGGATGGATGGGACGTGGGGACGCGCAGAAGCGCGTCCGTCGCTTCCGCATCCACTATCCAGGCCCGACAGCCATCAGCGGATCAGGTATATTCAGTACATAAACAGCAATCAGCCCCAGGATACCCACGACCACAACATAGTAGAGCGTGGGAATGATCGTCTTTCGCAGCGTCGCGCCCTCCTGCCCGAGCAGGCCCACCGTCGCCGAAGCCGCGACAACATTGTGGATAGCGATCATATTCCCGGCAGCGGCTCCCACCGCCTGCAATGACACAATCACAATCCCGGAGATGAGCAACTGCTCGGCCACGCCAAACTGGAACAGGCTAAACATCAGATTGCTGACCGTGTTGCTCCCCGCGATAAACGCGCCCAGCGCACCAATCGTCGGCGCGAAGAAGGGCCAGACCGCGCCGACATTCTCGGCGATCCAGGCGGCCATCGCCACCGGCATGCTCGGCAGGTCAGCGGCATTCACGCCCGAGTTAATGTACACACGCACCATCGGCACCGTAAAAATAAGCACAAACCCGGCCCCCAACAACACCTTGCTTGAGTCGCTGATCGCCCCCCGGATATCCGGGCCATTCATCTGATGCAGGAAGAAGGTGATGGCAACAACCACAATCAGGATAAATGCGGGCAGATAGAGCGGCGTGGTCGATGCAGTAATTTCCGTACCGAAGATATCGGGCCAGGTGATTGCTACTTTACGCAGTTGTGCGCCAATACCCAACTGCGGCAGGCGGGTCAGCACGAGCAGCAGCGCCACCAGCAGGTAGGGCACCCAGGCCAACCAGAGCGCCATGGAGCGCTTCCCGGCCAGTTCATCCAGGTTAATCTCCAACCGACTGATCCACTCCGGTTGCCACTCCTCGCGCGGTGGAAAATCCCAGGTATCTTTGGGTAACAGAAAGCCCCGGCGGGCCGCAAAAGTAACAATTGCCAACCCCACCAGCGCGCCCAGTAGCGAGGGGAACTCCGGCCCCAGAAAGACGCCGGTCAGAGTGTAGGGGATGGTGAAAGCCAACCCACCAAAGATGGCAAACGGCAGAATCGAGAGCCCCTCCGTCCAGGAGCGATTGCGCCCGAAGAAGCGGGTCAGCATCATGACCATCAGCAGCGGAATAAGCGTCCCGGTGATGCCATGCATAATTGCCGCCCCCGCCGTGATTGCCTGCAGGTACTGCTCAAAACTCATCCCGACCGCTTCTAACTGATCCGTAACAACCGGCGTATCCAGACCGCCGCGCACGCCGACCAGGATCGGTGTACCGACTGCGCCAAAGGTTACGGGCGTGCTCTGGATCATCATGCCGATCATGACCGCAGCCATGGCGGGAAAGCCCAGCGCTACCATGAGCGGAGCCGCAATCGCCGCCGGGGTACCAAACCCCGAAGCCCCCTCAATAAACGAGCCAAATAGCCAGGCGATAATAACAATCTGCACCCGCCGATCGGTGCTGATATTAGTAAACCCATTGCGGATCGCCGTTACCGCGCCGGAATATTTGAGCGTATTCAGCAGCAGAATCGCGCCAAAGATAATAAAGAGAATATCGAACGTGATAAATAGACCCTGAATGGTCGCGGCGACAACTCGGGGCAACGAAACCTGCCACGCCGTCAGTGCAATCAGCACAGCGACAACATACACCAGGGGCATGGCCCATTTGGCCGGCCAGCGGAAACCGATCAGCAGCACTGCTGCAACCAGGATAGGCATTACAGCCAGCAACGCCTGAATACCGAGACTCATCAAATGACCTCCTTGTCAAGACAGAACGAACAGCGCCTCTCCGGGCAGCAACCGGCTACGATTCCGACGAGTCCGCGTGGCGCATTGCAGACCCGGTGCAGCGCGATTATCGCCCGGAGGCGTATGTTGTAGCGAGATACGGTTTCCTTCCCCTTATCTCTAGTAAACGCGAGGTACGACCAGACCAGTGTACTGGCCGGTCTATGAAGCACACCCGGGTACTTCAAGAAAAGCCGCTACACAGCAGCATTTACGCGGGTGGGCGTTCAAATCAGGCATGGAACCAGATGCTTGAAAAAGAAACTCCTGTTCCATCGCGGTGGAGACCGGGACACCCACATGCGGAGAACCGCGTAACTCTTCTATATACGTGATGGAGGACACAAAGAATATATGTGTTTGTTAGAGTTTAGCAAAACGAAAGTTCATCATCAAGGAAGCGATGATAACTGCTGATAGCAATCTAACAACGATGTGGTACAGCGGAGCCAGGGCTGCCGGAATATTGTGACACCAGGAACACCTTTGGAGCCCCGCTATTATAGCACACAATACTGGCCGGGTGGTCAGGTTCTTGGGCCGTGCAGGAGCATGGTGGCCTCAATTTCAGCGATATCGCTCTGATTCAGGCGGATTTCCCCCGCGCTGATGATGCCTTCGACCTGCTCCGGGTTACGCCCGCCGACGATTGCCCCGGTGACCGCCGGATGCCGTAGCGTCCAGGCAATCGCAACCGCACCCGGCGAGCAGTCGTGCCGTCGGCCGATCTCGCGCAACCGCTCGACCAGTTGCAGGTTCTGCGTCAGCTTCGGCTCCTTAAACTGCGGATTGTTCCGCCGCCAGTCATTCTCCGGCAACTGTGCCACCCGCGCATGGGTCATCTTCCCCGTCAGCAGGCCCGACGCCATCGGCGAGTAGACGATCACGCCAATGTTCTGCTCCCGGCAGAAATCCAGAATATCGCCCTCGACCCGCCGGTCAATGATCGAGTAGGGCGGTTGCAGCGAGGTAATCGGCGCAATCTTCTGCGCCCGGCGCATCTGCTCAACATTAAAGTTCGAGACACCGATGTAGCGCACCTTGCCCTCAGCCTGAAGTTGCGCCAGTGTCTCCCAACCCTCTTCAATCTCCGGGTCCGGGTCGGGCCAGTGGATTTGGTAGAGATCAACGACATCAACCTGCAGGCGGCGCAGGCTGTCTTCGATCTCGCGGCGGAGTACCTCGGCCTTGAGACTACCGCCAATTGTGCCGTTTGCGTCCCAGGTGCGGGTGCATTTGGTAAAAATATAGGGGCGTTCGGTCCGTCCTTTGAGTGCCTGGGCCACAATTTCCTCGGCATGCCCTAATCCATAGACGGCTGCTGTGTCGATCCAGTTCATGCCCAGGTCAAGCGCCCGCCGGATCGCCGCGATTGACTCTTTATCGTCCTGCGGTCCCCAGCCAAAGGACCAGTGCCCGCCGCCGATGGCCCAGGTACCAAACCCCAGCGGCGTAATTGCCATATCACTTGTTCCGAGTTGTCGGGTCTGCATTCGTTGCATACTCCTTCCACCACATTACAATATTGATCGTTCTTC
>CAKZQX010000504.1 GCA_937141995.1 uncultured Chloroflexaceae bacterium
AGCTTGTCCAGCAGGTCCAGAAACGTATTGGATGGTGATTGGACTTCAAGCTCGACCTGGGGTCCAATGCCGTCTTCGTGCCACTGCTGGTATGAGCCCCGGTCGCCTTTGGGGCGGCCAAACACGACCATGGCATCCGGGGCGCGGCAGATCTCCGCGTGTCCCGCGACCGGATACCAGAGCAGGTCGCCCGCGACAAAGACAACGTCCCGGTCCTGGAACAGCGCCTCCAGGTTCTCTTTGATGATGACGATCCAGCGGAACTGGCGGGTGTTTTCGGCCATCGGTTGCCCATCGCTTTCGGGATAGTGGATCGTCTGCTCCGGTTGAACAGGCGGATCGATGGTGGTACTCATTTAGTACTTCCTCTTCCGTCGGGTGGATGCATATACGGCATTATAGCGTGTCTGGAGCATAAAGTTAGCATGAAAAGACTACAGATCCGGGAAACTGCTGAGCTGGCCTTGCGCTTTTCATCTATGATCAGGCGGCGCAACGCGGCCGGCTCTTCTATAAGCGCTCCCCGTGAACACACCAAAAAAGGCTGCTGAGTTATCTCAGCAGCCTGGCGCACAAAAGGTTCACATATCAGATCTGGTCAAACTGGCATTATGCAGCGGCCATCTCCGGCGTTGCCGCCTGCAGGCGGGCCACATCCAGCGATTCGCCGGAAACCGGGCAGCGAGACAGCGGCTGACCGCTACTCAGTTCATCGGCATCATAAAACTCGACGATGTACATCAGATCGCTCCGATGCTCCTCGACCCGAACAGGATAGCCACCCGGCGTAACACCGTACCAACTGCGCTCCAGTGTACCATAGCGTTCCATAATTTGCACCTCCCTGGCTCAAAGCATTCTTCACACATCAGTATCTTCCTGCGCTGTCCGCTACAACATTGCAGTACCTCACACCGGTTGTGAAAAAGGCAACTAACAGACAGGTACTATTTTACAACAGGTGTATTTTAATGTATAAGATCAAAAAAGTTCATCTTGCAACTATTGCGTGGCTGAATGTTATTGATTTGGTGCATTTGTCGCATGAAATGATCGGTCCCCTACATCTTTATACACAAACCGTGCCACTCGAAGAAAGAACCGAAATTACAGGCTCCGGAACAAATTCTTTGATACCCCGGTTCCAGCCACGCGCTGTTCTCTGTTTTTGAGTTCTCCCGATCTGCTCAATCCTATGAGCTTCTCACCGTGCCGCGGGAAACCACCTCCGGCATATTCGGCATATCCGGTATGGGCTGAATGGTGTTGCTGACATGCAGCTTCTCCAGAATGACCGTCATCCGGTCGCGTACGGTCGTCTCCAGCAGGCAGAGGCGCTGACTGACCGTGCTGGTATCCAGACCCTGGGCAAACAGGCGCAGAATATCCATGTCGCGCTGATTCAAGAAGATAATGCCCCGCGACAGCACCAGATCGTGCTGCTGCTGCAGAAAGGTCTCCAGGATCTTGAGCGCCAGCACCGGGTTCATAACTGCTTCGCCGGAAGCGACGGTGCGGATCGTTTGCAACAGCAGGTCGCTATCGGCGTCCTTCAAGAGGTAGGCGCGCGCGCCGGCTTTGATTGCCTCAAAAATAGGCTGATCCTGGCGATGCGTGGTCAGCAGGAGGATACCAACACCCGGAAGCGCCTGCATCAACCGCCGCGTAAGCTGGACGCTGTCCAGCGTGGGCAGGTTGATGTCGATAATCATCAGGTCGGGCTGGAGTTGCAGTGCCATCTGGTAAGCTTCCTGGCCGTCAACGGCCTGCCCTACCACGCACATATCCGGCTCGGCATTGCAGATCTGGCTCAGACCCTGGCGCACAATCGCATGGCTATCGGCAATCAGTATGCGAAATGGCTGCATCATTGTTTGCCTCCTTGCGGCGGTGTTGGTCATCCGGGTAGTGTCTACGCGGATGTGGCGAAAGAGAACAGTCGGGAACAAGGTTCGTGTGATTCAGTGTTGCGTGAGCGGGCGGAAACATCTGCCCGGTGGGGGTTGGTAGGTTGTTGGTAAGGGCGAAAAAATTTTCGCCCTTACGTCTTACGTCTTACGTCTACGCCCTTACGCCTACCCCCTACGTCTACGCCCCTACATCAATGCTAATGAGCGACCACAGTGCGTGGTCGCTCATCGCTTCGTCCACACATAGAGTTATGCGGTTTCAGGCTGGACCGCAGCAGCGGGAGCTTCGACCTTCTCGGCGGCGCGGTCGCGGAGCCAGG
>CAKZQX010000505.1 GCA_937141995.1 uncultured Chloroflexaceae bacterium
GTACCATGCTGCCGCCGGCGAAGACGACGTTCACAGGAGTTGATGTCTCATTTGACAGAAGTTACGCGGTCAGTTCCCAACCAGGTGATTGTCTGGACGAACGGCCCGATTCGCCCCCGGCAGGGCGGAAGAAACCAGCTTTATTTCACAAAACATTTGCACTATGTGCAAATGTTTTGTGAAATAAAGAAAAAAAGTACCATTGTTGCCTGCCGGCACGATTGTTGCAATGATGCATAGCAGGCATGCGGCATCGCCTCGCGGCAGATATCGAAAAGCCGTTTAATCGGTCAGGGCAGCGTTCCTCGCGTGTTCCTCGTGGATGGGATCAACTTCTCTGAAGTGGTAAATTCGGGCACGCATTCGGGCACGCGATGTTAGAAACCTCTGTCCAGTAGAGTAAAGAAGTGAGGAGCCACCTTGTTATTTGACAGTTTCACCGTTTTATTTCGCACACTCATCGTTGGTACACTCTCGTATATTACGCTCATCGTTTTGCTGCGCATTTCCGGCAAGCGCACCCTCTCCAAATGGAACGCCTTTGACTTTATCGTCACAGTGGCATTTGGTTCGCTCCTCGCAACAATGATCTTGTCCAAAGACACCTCGGTCGCACAAGGTGTACTTGGATTTGCGCTACTGGTCGTGTTGCAGTACCTTGTAAGTTGGCTCTCCGTGCGCTATGCCGATGTGCGTGCCTGGATCAAGGCCGAGCCGACGCTGCTGTTGTACCAGGGTGAGTTTCGGCACGCGGCACTTAAAGATAATCGTGTTACAGAGGGCGAAGTTCGTGCAGCGATACGCTCGCAGGGGATCGCCGCCGTCGAAGATGTCGAAGCCGTCATACTGGAAACGGACGGCAGTTTTAGCGTGATCCGGAAATTCGAGGCGAGTACCGAATCGGCCCTGAAAGGCGTAAAGGGCTATCCCGGCAAAACGACCGAGACCAGCGCTACCCAGTCCTGATGAACTGCCGAACTGTGAATCGTACACAAAGCACAACCATACTGGGGGAGTATGGTTGTGCTTTGTGTACGGTTCTTCATTGCGTTATTCCGCGCTCCAGTGTATCGGCCTCTTTGAGCAGTCGCATGTGAAGACCTGGATGGATAGCGCGTGCGTTCTGGTGGCAAAGGTTGTAGAATTCGACCGATGAGAGGAGCAGGCACGACCAGGGTATGCGGTGGACAGCTACTTAAAGCTACTAAGACCCTGGTACACCGATTCAGAGCACATACGGAAAGGGCATCACCTCGATGGATGAACATACGCAGTTTCGTACCGCTGTTCGTACAGTTTTGACTATCCTCCTGGAAGAGGACTGCGATCCAGCCGACCGGGTGCAGCGCGCAACTGAGATTCTGCCAGGGCTACCCGTTCCCATGTCGTCAAATGATCAGACCGACCAGATTATTTCTGAGCCGGATACACCGCTCTATATTGCCGGCGCAGATGGATTGCCAACCAGAACTCCGTATATACCAGTACCAGAGGAGGGACCGTTAACCGAAGAGGAAGTAGCGATTATGTTGCGCGAGCAACGACAACGATGCACCGCCTCCCGTATTTGACGCAGGTATTAAAATCATCATCGGATGCCCCCTATGTTACCAGCGCCACACCAGCGGCAATTGGGGCACGAATGATCGCTCCTCCCCCTGCCTTCCCTCATCGAATTCGATCCGCATTGCGTAGCTCTCACCCTCGCGCAGCACAACCAGACCGGCATCGTGCAGGTAGCGTAGTGCCTCCGACGGTGGTTGCGCCAACGGCATAGACAGAATTACCTGGGTGATCTCGCGCAACCCGGCGGGGTGTGTAACCGGCTGCTGTCGGTCAGCGGGGTAGCGGTCGGGGCGAACCGCCGCGGGCAGGCAGAAGATCAACGGCTCGTGGGTCAACTCAGAGTTGGTGGCAACCGGAATCGACGCACCCGGTGGCAGGTAGGGCGGTGTGTAATGCCAGACTGGAAAGGGTAGCTTGGCGGTAGCCGCAGTCGGGCGGAGACAGATGCCAAATGGACAGGCATGGACCTCCTGCGGATTGCAACGCTCAAACAGGCGGGTACGCCGGATCAAGTCGCTCTGCGCCTCGGTTGCATCGGTAAGCCAGAGAAACTCCAGCATTGCGTTATGCAAGAAGATGCGGCGGTTAGCCGTACCCTGACCGGGATGGACGTTGCGCGTGCCCTCCCGCAGACCGAGGGCCAGCAGCGGTTCGATGCCGGGAGCCTCCGGCGGCACGGTGACAAAGAGATGGTCCAGTTCAAACGATGGCGTCATCGTTGTCCTCCCGTAATTGCGGTCAGACCGCCGGCCGCTGTCCCTGGTAGAGCGTCAGTAACCCATTATAGGCATGGGGACGGGTCTGAACATCAGTAAAGCCGGCCTGCATAAAATACCCAGCCAGTTTCCCGTCCAAATTATCGGCCAACTGCTCAAAACCTCGGAAACGGCGCGCCAGGAGTGCCGCCAGACGACTCTTCGGCAGCCCAAAGTCAAGCAGCAGCAGCCTCCCTGTCGGCCGCAGGACACGCAGAACCTCCCGCAGAGTCTGCTGCTTCTGCGCACTGGTAAGATGGTGCAACATCATACTCGATACGACGCAATCAAAACTCTGTGCAGCATAGGGCAACTGATCGGCGCTACCCTGCTGCAAAACAATATCGCGCCCGGTGTGGCGTACTTTGTCCCGCGCAACCGTCAGCACGTCGGCGTCAATATCGATCCCAACCACTTCGGCGGTGACATGCCGCTGCTTGATCAACAACGTCAGTGTAGCCGTCCCACACCCCAGATCAAGCACACGCTGCTCCGGTTGGATTCGGGCCGCCGCAATCAACGGCAACTTAAAGCACCGCTCCTGAAGCACCCAGGCCATCAGCGGGTCATACAACGGTGTCAGCCCGGTGCGCCCCAAGGCCGGAATATAGGTGTGGGTCCGTTCCATCGGCTCCACCTCAAAGCCGTTTTCTGCCATCCACTCCGCCAGCGCTTGATCTAAGGCAGACAGTGCGGCATCAAGCAATACATACTCGGCATCACCTTCCCAGATAGTACCTCCAATATCATAGGCGCGAACAAATGCGGAGATCATCTCATGCTCACCGATTTCAATCCAGCCATAAGACTGCACAAACGCGCTGATATGCGGATAAACCCGATCAAAATTCGCTATCACCTGTGACATTGTCCTCTCAGTTGGCACGACACACGCTATCACCTGTGACATTGTCCTCTCAGTTGGCACGACACACGCTGTGCCGGCTCCAATGCGGCGAAATCAGTTATACTTTAGCTATGCGTAAGCAGCGCACCTGACATCCAGAAGAGATCCTGCACCCGATCCTCCGACGTAACGCTATCTACCTGACCGATCCACTGCTCCAGCGGACGTGCCTCAACCAGTTGCCATGGGGCAAGCAGCGCGCTGATCTGCGCGGGCGTTCGGTAGTAAACAATAATCCCCATCTGCTCCAGGCGCTGCTGCAGTTCCTCGGCAAATACCCGGCCATTGGGGGACAGATCCCGCTGCAAAAAGCTGACGGCCATGACACTGCCGGGAGCCGCCCAGGCATGCAACCGGTGCGCCAGACTGGTTACCTGTTCATCATCAAGCAGGTAGGTAACACCAATAAAGTCGATGCCAACCCGGGGCTGCGCGGGAAAGAAGTCCACGGCAGCCTTCAGCACCTGATCCGCGTCGCGCAGATCGGCCTGGACATAGGCAACATTGGGCAGGTGTGCGACCAGTTCCCCACCCGCAGTAACACAGAGCGGGTCATTATCTGAGTAGAGGATCTGCGCCTCGGGCATTCGCTCATGCAGATGTCCCTGCGTAGGCAGACCTGATCCCAGATCAAGGACATACTGCTGCCCGGCGGTGGCCCACTGATCCGCTACCCACTGCAGAAAGCGGCGGTTCAACTGCGCCCACTTGGGATAGGCAGGTAAAACCTCCATGATCCGCGCGGCCGCCTGCTGATCCACCGGGAAATTGTGCTGACCACCGAGAACATAATCGTAGACGCGTCCAACGTGTGGGCGATCATCATTTGCTTGCATCATAGCTCGCTCCTGTGCTGTAGTATAGCGTCTTCCGCGACACCCACTATATAGTCGCTCGTCTCGCCGTACATATCGCCGCCGGACTGGCGGG
>CAKZQX010000506.1 GCA_937141995.1 uncultured Chloroflexaceae bacterium
GCAGCAGCTTGCCGCCTGGGTGGATGTGCGCCTGGGCCGCGCCGAGAACGATCCACAGCAGCCTGATTCTTTAACGCAGAGACGCGGAGACACACAGGCGCAGAGCGGGGGCACGCAATCAGAATCTCTGCGTCTCTCCGACTCTGCGTCTCTGCGTTATGCGCTGGAGCAAGCCCTGATCAACGACCTGCGCGGCCCCTGCGACGGCCCCGAAGAGATCGTCGATGAGCGCAACGTGCGCGGGCGCTATGTCGTGGGCCTGCTGGCCCCCAGGGGCCAGAGCGCCATCCCGGAAATCGTCGATGACAGTGACCCGCTTGACCGCGCCGGCGAAGACGGCACCGCCGACGCGCCACCCTCCAAAGCCGCCAGCACCATGTTGCCCTCCTCCATCGGCCTGACGTTTGCCGTGGCGCCCGAGGCCACCGCCCTGACGCTCACCGCCCGCTGGGGCCGCTACGAGCGCGTGTCCATCGAGGATGATGCCTACCGCACCAAAGACGGCTCCGTCCGCCGCGTCTGGCAGCGCCAGCCCATCGCGGGCATCTCCGCTCCCATCCCGCTGAAGGCCGGCCGTATCGACCCCTGGTCGCCCTGCCCCGACCACCCCGATGTGACCGTGCAAGGGCTTGTGCGCCGGCGCGAACAGCAGTGGATTGTCACCCTCTTCCTGGTCAACGGGCAGCAAGAACCTGACAAAAACAAGGATAGCGCCTGGGTCTTTCAGCCCGAACTCGGCGTTGCGGCACCCGATGGCGCACCGATCTTCCAGCGTCGCGCCCTCATCAGTACCGATGCCGACCTGGACACGCAGATGATGGCGATGCACTACCGCAAGCAGGTTGAGTTTGCCGTCGGGCACGGGGTCGGCGTGGACTGGACCCTGGCCGCCGGCACGCATGACCGCGCTACCGGCATCACCACCGCGGTCATTCCCACCTGGGAGGTGCCCCAGACCACACCACCCACCGCCGAGGACATCCCCGCGCTGGCGGACCTGACGCTGGATATGCAGCTACTCGCCGAGGTGCCGGATGGACAGTTCGGCACGCACCTGCTGCCACTGGTCACGGCCTACGCGGACTGGATTGCCGCGCAGGAACAGCGCCTGACCCATCCCACCCCCGATATGCAGCCCTATCTCCTGCCCGGTCAGCATGCGCTGGCGGCCTGCCGCACCGCCCTGGAACGCATTCGGGCCGGCATCACCTTGCTGGATACCAGCCCGGACGCCGCAGCCGCCTTCCGCTTCGCCAACCGGGCGATGGCGCAGCAACGGGTGCGCTCGTTGTACGCCGGTGCCGTGCGGCGCGGCGACACGCCCGACCTGGCCGCGCTCGATGTGCCGCGCAACCACTCCTGGCGCACCTTTCAGCTTGGCTTTGTGCTGCTCAATCTGCCGGGGCTGACCGACCTGCACCACGCAGAACGGGTCCAGCCGCTCGACCCGGCGCTCGCGCATCCCGGCGACAACATCGCCGATCTGCTCTGGTTCCCCACCGGCGGCGGCAAGACGGAAGCCTACCTGGGCCTGGCGGCCTATACGATGGCAATCCGCCGCCTGCAAGGCACCATCGCCGGGCGCAGCGGCCACGCCGGGGTGGCGGTGCTGATGCGCTACACCCTGCGCCTGCTCACGCTGCAACAGTTCCAGCGGGCCGCCGCGTTGTTGTGCGCCTGCGAGGTCATTCGCCGCGACGACCCCGCCCGCTGGGGCAGCGAACCTTTCCGCATCGGGCTGTGGGTGGGGCAGAACTCCACGCCCAACTGGGTCAAGGATGCCGAGGACGCCGTCACGCAACTGAAGAAGAGCGGTTACGCCGGTGCCGGGGGCGGATCGCCGCACCAGGTGACCACCTGCCCCTGGTGTGGCAACGCCATCACACCCAACCAGATCGTGCCGGAACCTGCCGAGCGCGGACGGGCGCGGGTCATCACCTACTGCGGCGACCCGCTGGGACGCTGCCCCTTCAGCCACAAGCAGGCTCCCGGCGAGGGCGTGCCGGTGATGGTGGTGGACGAGGAAATCTACCGCCGCCTGCCCAGTCTGCTGATTGCCACCGTGGATAAGTTCGCCCAGATGCCCTGGAACGGACGCATCGCGGCGCTGTTCGGGCAGGTAGACGGCTATTGTGAGCGCCACGGCTACCACACGCCCGACACCGACGACCGCAGCAACCACCAGGCCAGCAAGCGGCATGGCCTGCCCGCGTCACGCTTCCTGACGGCGGTGGTCCCGCTGCGCCCACCCGACCTGATCATCCAGGACGAGTTGCACCTGATCAGCGGGCCGCTCGGCACCCTGGTGGGCCTCTATGAAACCGCCGTGGATATACTGGCAACCTGGGAGGTGGCCGGCAAGCGGGTGCGCCCCAAGGTCATCGCCTCGACCGCGACCATTCGGCGGGCCGGCGAGCAGGTACACACCCTGTTTGCGCGCCAGGTGCAGATCTTTCCGCCGCAAGGGCTGGATGTGGAGGACACCTTCTTTGCCCGCCAGCGGCCCATCAGTGAGCGCTATCCGGGGCGGCGCTACCTGGGCATCTGCACGCCGGGTATTCGCCACAAGACCGCCCTGATCCAGACCAGCATTGCCCTGCTGGCGGCAGCCCAGCGCCTCTATGAGCAAGATGGCACGGAGGCCGACCCCTGGATGACGCTGGTGGGCTACTTCAACTCGCTGCGCGAACTGGCGGCGATGCGCCGGGCGGTGGATGATGCCGTCAGCACGCGCCTGAAGAAGATGGATCGGCGCGGTCTGGCAAAGCGCTTCCTCGACCCGCACAGCGTGCAGGAGTTGACCTCGCGCCTGAGTGCGTCCGACATCCCGAAGATGCTGGATCGGTTGGAAATCCCCTTTGATCCCGCCGCGAAAGCCGCAGCACAGGCGGCCAGGAAGCAGAAGAACGCGGAGAAGGAGCGCACGTCACGCTTTCCGGTGGATGTGCTGCTGGCAACCAATATGATCTCGGTGGGGGTGGATGTGAGCCGCCTGGGGCTGATGCTCGTGGGCGGGCAACCCAAAGCCACCGCCGAATACATCCAGGCCACCAGTCGTGTCGGACGGCAGCATCCGGGCCTGGTCTGCACGGTCTACAACTGGGCACGCCCGCGTGATTTGAGCCACTACGAGCGGTTCCGCCACTACCACGCCACCTTCTACCAGCACGTCGAAGCGCTCTCGGTCACACCCTTCTCGCCCCGCGCACTGGATCGCGGGCTGAGTGCGCTGCTGGCATCGCTCATTCGGCTGCGCGAACCGGCCTTCAATCCCAACGATGGGGCCGGACATGTGACCCATCAGCACCCCATCGTGCAGGCGACGTTGCACCAGATCGCCGCCCGTGCAGGGCATGTGACCACCACGGCGAGCGCTGATCTGGTACAGAGCGCCCTGGAGCAGCGCATGGACACCTGGCAGAAACGCGTTACCGCGACGATCGGGGCCACCCTGGGCTACAAAGCCCACAAAGATGGCACCACCGTCGGGTTGTTGCGTGTGCCCGGTGGCGCCGACTGGCACCTGTTCGCCTGTCTCAACTCGCTGCGTGATGTCGAGCCGACGGTGAATCTGGTGCTGGATGATGCGGGCATGGATGATGGGGTGGGACAGCCGTGGACGTTTGACCCGCCGTCGGCATCCGCGGCGGACGATGGACAACTGGATGTACCCGTCGCGGATGAGGAGCACTAGCAGAGCCATAAGGAAGATTGTATGCCAACCGTCACACATCCGAAAGTGGGCGAGGTGCGTCCCAGTCAGTTGCTGTTCACCTATGGCGTCGGGGCGTTGATTGACCTGCCCCACCTCTCGGTCATCGTTGCCGGACTGGATGACTGGCACGTCGATGGGGGGGTCGCACCCGTCATCACCGAAGAACGACTGCTCCGCACCGTCCAGTCCCAACTCGGCCCGCAGGTACAGCAGTTGCTGTCGCCGCCTGCGGTGCCACCGGGGGTGAGTGTGCCTGATCCCCTCAGTTCGCTGGCCCGGATCGGGGTACCGGTGGCGCTGTTCCCGCGTTGGATGTTCTGCCCCCGGTGCCAACGGCTGGCCCCCCTGAGCACGGGCCTGTTTGAGCGGCGCGATGATCCCTATCACCCGGATCGCACCCGCTATGTGCATATGAACTGTGACGCGCCCAAAGCGGGGCAACCGACCGTGGTGCCCGCCCGCTTTCTGGTGGCCTGTGCCAATGGGCACCTGGACGACTTTCCCTGGATTGAGTTTGTCCATCGCGGGCCGACCGACTGCAACGCCCTGCTGCGTCTGATTGAGTTTGGTCCCAGTGGCGAAGCCCGCGACCTGGAAGTGCGCTGCGACACCTGCGATCAGCGTCGCCGTCTGGCGGAAGCCTTTGGCGAGGAGGGGCGCGCGCGGATGCCCCACTGCCGGGGGCGCCGCCCGCACCTGCGCGACTATGCGGAGACAACGTGTGATGCCCAGGCCACGACCATTCTGGTCGGTGCGTCCAATCTCTGGTTTCCAGCCATCGTGACGACTCTGGCAATTCCAGCGGCCTCATCGCGGCTGGCACAACTAGTAGAGGATCACTGGGCCAACCTCAAGCTGGTTCCGGATCAGAGCTTTGTTACCGCGATGCGCCAGATGACCCCCAATCCGTTTGGTGATTTTATCGGCTACACCGATACGGACATCTGGCAGGCAATCGCGCACAAACGCGAGCAGGAGGAGGCCGGGACCACAGATGATCCGGCGGACGTGAAGCAGCCCGAATGGGCCATCTTCGCAACCCCTGGGCAGCAGCCCACCAGCAGCGATTTTCGCTTGCGCGAAGTGGCGGTGCCCGCCGGCTTTGCGTCCCAGATCGCGCGGGTGGTGCTGGTCGAGCGACTGCGCGAGGTGCGGGCACTGCTTGGCTTCACCCGCATTGATGCGCCGGGTGAGTTTGGCGATAGTCCCGACGCGGCCCAGGAACGGCGCGTGCCGTTGAGTCGCCGCGCACCCACCTGGGTGCCCGCTGCCGAGGTGCGCGGGGAGGGTATCTTCATCCAGTTCCACGAGCCGGCCATCCAGGATTGGCTGGCGCAGGCCGCCACCCAGCAGCGCGCCGACCAGTTCAGCGATTCGCATCAGCGCTGGCGCGGCGCCCGGGGCATCACCCCGGAGGCCGGGAATGATCCGGGCATGCGCTATATCCTGCTGCATACGTTTGCCCATGCCCTGATGCGCCAGTTTGTGCTGGAATGTGGCTATACGGCGGCCAGCATCCGCGAGCGGCTGTATGCCCGCAACGCCAACGAGTCTGACACGCACCCGGAGCCGATGGCCGGGGTGCTAATCTACACGGCAGCGCCGGATAGCGAAGGCACGCTGGGCGGCCTGGTCAGCCTGGGCGAACCCGACCACCTGGAGCGGCACCTGCGCGCCGCCCTGCGCGACGGGGGCCTGTGTGCCTCCGATCCCCTCTGCGCCGAACATGCGCCCAGTCAGGACGGCATCACGCTGCACGCCGCGGCCTGCCATGCCTGCCTGTTTGCGCCAGAGACCTCGTGTGAGCGCGGGAACAAGTACCTGGATCGCTCCGTGCTGGTGCCCACCGTCGAACGGGATGACCTGGCCTTCTTTGCCGAGGTGACGGATGGATGATGCGACTGCCATCCTCCTGCCGCCGATCATCGCGGTGGTATCGTCCCTGGCACCGGGCACCGTGGACGCCCTGGCCCAGACGATTGCCACCGGTCACCCAGGCGACTGGCCCTATGCCCGTGTGCAGATCATGCAAGTGGTGCCCCAGCCCCAACTCCGGCATCTGGTTGGAGAACTGGTGGATACCTGGCACCAGCAGGCTCCGCACATTCCCGCGGCACAGGTCGCGGTGATGCTGCGCACCGCCGCCGCCACCACGCAGCACATGCGCCAGGAACAGCGCGTTGATCTGGTCTGGACCGGGCCGGTGATGGTGGGCGTGGCGATGCGCCGCACCGACCAGGCGCTCCTGCATGTCATTACCACGGCCCAGCAGTCGCTGCTGATTGTCAGCTTTGCGGTCTACAAGATCCCAACCATCACGGCCGCCCTGGTGCAGGCTGCCCAACGGGGCGTCACGTTGCGGGTCTGTGTGGACGCGCCGGAACCGGGCGGGCAGACGCTGGCCTATGATACCCTGGCCGCGCTGGGGCCGGCGGTGGCCCAGCACGCGGCGATCTATCTCTGGCCGCACGCTCAGCGCCCGACAGGCAGTGGGGGGAAAGCGGCAGCCCTGCACGCCAAATGTGCCGTTGCGGATGCACATCTGCTCTTTGTGTCGAGTGCTAACCTGACCGACTATGCGCTGAACCTGAATATGGAACTGGGCGTGCTGATTGCGGGTGGCCCGCAGCCGCAGACGGTCGTAAACCAGTTTGATGCATTGATCGTGCAGGGCATCTTACAACGGGTCAAGGGGTGATACACGAACCTGTCTTTTGCCGGTGAACCCACGACAAGGCCCATGAACAACAGTGGCGGAACGCGCCAACATACTAGACACGATGCCTACCGCGGGGTCGTCGGGCTATGGGCCAGATAGCGCGTAGCTATCTCGAAGGCATCGTCTTCAGGATCTCTATCAGTACGGTTGGTCAGCACAATCACCGTCAGGTCAGCGTCTTGAAAATGGGCGATATGTGAGAGGAAGCCTTGCCATGCCCCCGAATGTCCGATAGTAGGACCCAGGTCAGTCGTTATAACGTCCCACCCAAACCCATAGGGCGACACCGTGCCATCGTTCAGGATAGCCGGCCGCAGGCCTGCTTCCAGGGTTGCGGCACTGACCAGTTCGCTTGCCAGAAGCGCATCCATATACCGGCCCAGATCGTGCGCTGATGCATACACTGAGCCTGAGCCCACCAGGCCGTCGAGGGGATCCGAGTCGTCCAGGGTAAACGTGCCTGACGCATCGACCGCGTAGCCCCGGGCGCGTTGTGGGTCGGACAGACGCTGCGGATTGGGCAGCGAGAAACTGTGGTCCATTGCGAGCGGCTCAAAGACCTCCGTATGCAAAAAGTCGGCAAAGCGCTGGTCCGAGATACGTTCCACCAGCGTGCCGAGCACTTCATAGCCGGCATTGCTATAGGCAAACTGGCTGCCCGGTGTAAATTCGACAGCGCCCTCATATGCCAACCACGCCAGTGCATCCTCGTTGTCTGGCATATCATACTCATCGAGCAGATCCTCATCGTAGTCGGGAATACCTGCGGTATGCTGCAATACCTGGCGAATAGTGGGGACTTCTTCCAGCGTCTCCAGTTCGGGGAGGTAGTCAGTAATTGGATCATCATACGCAAGCTGGTCGGCTTCGGCCAGCAGCATAACCGCCAGCCCGGTAAACTGCTTGCCGCTTGAACCGATGTGGAAGCTGGTCTCAGGCGTAATTGGCTGACCAGTTGTCAACGCGGTTACCCCGTAGCCCTGCTCGTAGATAACCGCCCCGTCGTGCATGACGACCAGTGCCACGCCCGGTTCATCTGCGGCAATATCGGCAAACAGGGCGTCAATGTCTGCGGGCGCGACGGGCGCGACGGCCGGCGGTGTGGCGGAAGACCTGTCTGCGGCGGAGAACCGCGCGTCTGCGGTATCACGGGCAGCCGGTGCAGCACTCCCACAGGCGGCCAGCCCCATACCCAGCAGCAGCAGCACCACGACAAGCAGCCGCCGGGGTGAGCAGTCCGAACCATGCACACGGCACCGCGCACGGCGACAAGCGCGTTCGAGTGCCTGCATACGAAGGAGGAGTCGACTCATACGGGTGCCCTTTTCTTATTTTAGTAAGTGAATTATAGCATATTCAGCGGTTTTTAGGGCCACCCACAGACCCGTATAATTATATGTCGCATGGTGCTGTATTTGTCAACCGAAATAGCTCTTGTCCAGTATATGTGTCCAGTGGCTCTCCCACACGTTGCGTGGCGAACAGATGAGTTGTCTTTGCGCGCTGCCTGAATGCGGCACCGTTATTGCGCAATGCGACGCGATGAACCCTACTCACCCATGGGGGATCACTGGATGTACGGTGCGGTACCGCTGGCGGTACTGCACCTGTTCCTGATTGCTGTGCTATGAGACGACCCATCAAGGCATCTTCAATCACGAGCACGCCATCAAGACACTTCTGATGCCGTGTTGCTTGAGCGAGATATGGGCCGGCACCGCTTCGCCACGCGCAGCGGCAGTCATCCGTGCGACGACTTCGCCAAAACTGCGCGCCAGATTCCGGGACATCATCGCCAGGATAAGCGGATGCAAGAACCTGTTTTTGGGTGTGACTTCAAACCAGATAGTCATAGTTGAGCCATCCGCGCTAGGGACAACGTCCCAGCCGCCGACTATTTGTGCAGGGGATGAGTTTCGCGCAGTTCGCGGCAGATGCCCGCACGCAGGCGGCAGTGCTCTGGTCGCTCAGTATCATCGATAATCACCAGGGCCGGCGCACCGGCGGTGTCATCTGGCACACCACCGGCAGCGGCAAAGCGCTCACCATGGTGATGCTGGCGAAAGCGCCGGCCCTCCATCCCACCATTCCCGACCCGCGCATCATCCTGGTCACCGACCGGGTAGATCTGGACGACCAGCTTGCCAAAACCTTCCTCGCCTGCGGCAAAAAAGTCCACCGCATCACATCCAGCGGCGACCTGGTGGCTGCGCTGCGGGCAGGCAAGTTTGACATCTTCACGACCGTGATCAACAAGCTGAACGCCGCCGCCGGGCAGGGCTTCCGCGCGGGCGAGGTATCACGCGACGCAGGTGGAGTTAACGAATTCGCAGATGTGCGGGGCTGCGCCGCTGCTCCCGCCTAACAAGGAACTAGAACAAAGCTCTCTTTATGCCAACCCGTACCGCCCCTCACACCGCCCCTGCCACCTGCTCGTGAACGAGCGTCTCCAGAAACTCCAGCACGAACGGCGTGAACTCAGGATGCGCCTGCAAGGTGGTAACAATGGCCTGGATCGCGGCCTGCTGCGGGTTGGTCTGCGCCGGCGGCGGCGATTCCGACAGCACTGGCGCAGGCAGCGGCGGCGCAGCAAAGAAGGTCAGCGGCTTGCCGCAGAGGTGCGCTAGCTGGATGAGGGTTCCTGCCGAGATTTTGCGGCGTCCGGTTTCGTAGCTCGCTATCGTCGCCCGCGTCACGCCCAATCGGACGGCCCCACAACAACGCCTGGGGTATCCTGCTATAATGCCCCCAGCGGTAGGGGCGCAGCAGGGGCCGGATCGCACTGCACCGGCAGTGGGTAGGTGCAGGCAAGCAATGAGATGGCGAGGGGGAACCACCGATGAGTAGCGTCACCGATATGCCGACAGC
>CAKZQX010000507.1 GCA_937141995.1 uncultured Chloroflexaceae bacterium
TATCGTAGTGATATTCGCTGCCGACCAGGCCGGCGCTGAAGATGATGACCAGGAAGGTGCCCAGCGACTCGGCGATAATTTGCGGCCCGGTGAGCAGGCCGCCGGGGAAGCCGGATAGTTGTTCGCTCGCTGTTCCGGATTGCAGCGACATGAGCAGCATAATCAGGGTGACAAGCAGGAAACTGATAGCCAGCATCACCCAGCCAATGGCTCGCTTTTGTATTTTTAATAAATCTGCGCGAATCATCGAAAACATATCTATGTGCTTCTCTTCTCTTCTTTACAGAAGTTACGCGGTCAGTTCCCAACCCGGCATGGGCCGGGATAAACGGCCCGACTCGCCTCCGGCAGGGCGGACGAACCCATGCTTGTTCGCAAAACATGTGCATATAGTGCACATGTTTTGCGAACAAGCGAACAAGCGAATCATGCTGCCGCCGACGAAGATGACATTCCCAGGAGTTGCTGGCTCATTTGAACGCGCACCGCGTAACTCCTGTTCTTTACAGGACTTACGCGGTGGTTCATCAAACCGGGCGTTTCACCCGGTGAAAACCCGATTCGCCTGTGGCAGCATGGTACTTGTTGATCTTTTTTTTCACGAAATGTTGGCTCGAAGAGCCCACATTTCGTGAAAAAGAAACCATATCTTCCGCCCTGCCGGAGGCCATAACCCCCGCCAAACGCGGGATCGTCTGATACCTATCAGCAGTGGCCGTTTCGCGTTTTTCGCTCATTTCGCGGCTTTCGTGGTCCAAACGCCCACCGCGTAACGCGTGTAATGAACACGCGTTACGCGGTGGGCATTATCGGTGCGCCGGTTGGTCGGGTGTGGTTGGCGCTCCATTGCCGGCAGCGGTCAACTCGAGGAACCGCTGCTCCAGCGTTGAGTGCTGCGGCGTCACCTGATGCACCTCCGCTCCGGCGTTAACCAGCGCGGCAACCAGCTTCGGGATCTGCTCCGAGGCGAGGGGCACCCGGGCCGTGTGGGTGTCCAGCACCTGGGGTTGCACGCCAAAACGCTCGGCAACCACCTGCAGCAGGGCCAGCGGCTCAGCCGTAACCAGGAGAGCAGCCCCTTCGCGTGTTAGGTCAGTGACGCGGCCCTGGGTAATCATCTGCCCCCGGTTGATAATCGCCACGTCGGTACAAACCTGCTCGACCTCGTGCAACTGATGGCTGGAGAGAAAGATTGTATGCCCCGCGCTGCCCAGTTGCCGGATCAGTTGGCGGATTTCCACTGTGCCCGCCGGGTCAAGTCCATTCGTCGGCTCATCCAGAAAGAGAATACGCGGATGGTTGAGCAGCGTAGCCGCAATTGCCAGGCGCTGCTTCATGCCGAGGGAGTAGGTTCTGACGCGATCGTTGGCGCAGTGGGTGAGCGCGACCTGCTCCAGCACTTGCGCGATGCGGCGCGGGTTTTCCTGCCTGGCGGTACGCATCAGGATGCGCAGGTTGTCCTGCCCCGACAGGTAGGGATAGAAGGCAGGTGACTCCACCAGCGCACCGATGTAGGGCAGAATGGCGGCGCGTTCACGCTGTATATCGTAACCAAGGATGCGACCGTTGCCGCTGGTCGGGCGCACCAGGCCGAGCAGCATGCGAATCGTCGTGGTTTTTCCGGCTCCATTAGGGCCTAAAAAGCCAAACACGGCTCCCTGGGGAATTGCCAGGTTGATCGCCCGGGCCGCGCACCGGCGACCAAAAAACTTTGACAGACCAACGGTTTCAATTGCCAGGGTTGAAGGAGACATTGTCATAGCGTGTTATATTACTCCGAAAACACCGGGTCATAGAAGCGTCCGTACCATACCATACCATGGTGCGTTGCAACGGGAATACGGAAGAGTGCCTGAGTGATTCCGGATAGCACGAACCTGTCGGCAGTTAAGTAAGTAGATAAGCAAAAACTATGCCGACATGGTTGTATCCTGCGTATCATAGCTTTATTGTAAAAGAAACTGCTGATTGCTGCCTCAGTGTGTGGCGTGAACGGAACCGTGAAAAATGACAGCGCGCCCCTCCGTCTTTAGTCGGAGGAGTGCCGATTGGGGCACGCCACAGAGATGTGTAGGCATTGAGGAACGGTTGCGAAGGGATTTAGATGTCACCCTGTACGATCCACCCGGCAGCACGGAGAACCGTCATCGCCTGTGCTATGCTGACTTCCTTCACCAGCAGATAGTCGGTCGCGTAGGTCGAAAGCGCAAAAATACTGATTCCGGCCTGGGCCAGCGGTGCCGCCAGTGCGGCCAGGATACCGGTCAGGGCGAAGTCGAGCGGACCGGCAACCTTGAGGCAGCGCCAGCCCCGCTCTGCTGTAATATCATCGGGGATATGGTCCTGCCGGCAGACGATAGAGAGTTCGTCGGGGGTGCGGGTAATCACGGTGAAGTGACCTGCGTCGGCCCAGTCGGGGATCGGCGCAGTGGGAGCAAGCCGGGCGACGGCACCGGCGGCATCGATTCCAACACCGGCGGAGACGGAGACGGTGAC
>CAKZQX010000508.1 GCA_937141995.1 uncultured Chloroflexaceae bacterium
GGTCGGTTCTAAACCAGGCATCTGCCTGGACAAACGGCCCGATTCGCCTCCGGCAAAGCGGAAGAAACGATCTTTTTCACAAAACATTGCATATAGTGCAACATGTTTGTGAAAAAGCTCAAAATGTACCATGCTGCCGCAGGCGAAGACTGGCGTTGTGAGCGTACATGGCTGATTTGTACGCCCACCGCGTAATGCGTGTTAAACATTGAAATGGCGGCAGCCTGGCTGTCACACTTCAGATCACATATTCGCGCCTACGGCAGCAGTCTCGGCGGGTACCGACTGCCGAAACCTTCCAGAACTCTCGACAAATGCCTGAAACATCGCCTGCCAGCGGGGATCAGCGTCAGCCTCCAGCGCTTCCGGGTGGCCCTGCACACCCAGCAGAAACTGCCCATTGGTACCCTCAACCGCCTCAATCACGCCATCGGGAGCCCAGCCGACGGCTCGCAGGCCGGGCGCAATCGCTTTGAGCGACTGATGATGCAGCGAATTCGTCAGCAGATCGGGTGCTCCCAGCAGACGCGCCAGGTGTGATGCCGGATCGAGCCGGATCGGGTGGGCCATGTGGGTCCAATTACACAGTTCATGGGAGGCGTCGTGGGCCAGGGGCGTCTCCAGTTGCGACGCAACATCCTGGTACAGCGTCCCACCGAGGGCTACATTCACCACCTGCACGCCCCGACAGATCCCCAGGACGGGCTTGCCCTCAGCTACGGCCCAGCGCGTCAACTGGATCTCAACCTGATCCCGCAGCGGGTCCAGCAACTCTAGCTGCTCTCGGGGCGTTTCGCCATAGTAGTCGGGCACAATATCACCGCCACCGGCCAGCAGCAAGCCGTCGATGCGCTCATACAGCGCGCGCAGCACATCTTCCTGCTCTACCAGTGGGATAAGCAATGGGATGCCGCCGACACGCACGACTGCATCAATATAACTCTGCCGATGCCCAAATGCCGGTGGGCACCAGTCTTTATCACGAATAGTTGCACATGGTATCCCAATGGATGGTTTCATAGACGCAAAACTCCTGCATAACAACATAATGACATAACACAACGCCCCGTCCTTACGAGCGGGGCGTTAACGAATCCCAAATCTCATTATAGCACGCCCGCTCCGGCAATTCGTCTCTCCATCACATTCTGGTAGAGACACCCTTTAACCCGGCCCGGCAAAACGCACGCGATTGTGCCGATTCCATTGCGATGGTTAACTCCCCGTGGTAAAATGCAGCCGATTTGTGTGCGAGACGCTCACTATGCGAGAGCCAATACCTTATGCTGCTTGAGCTACAAATACGTGATTTTGCGATTATTGAACGGTTGCATCTGCACCTGGATCGCACATTTAATGTGCTGACCGGCGAGACGGGTGCCGGTAAATCTATTATCATCGATGCGCTCGGCATGCTGCGCGGGGAGAAGCCCGATCCCAGCCTGGTACGCGCCGGCTGTTCCCGCGCCCGGATCGAGGGCGTTTTTACGCTGGCCGACTGCCCCGAGGTTGTCCCGGTTTTACGGGAATATGACCTCTGGGAGGAGGAAGACGAGCAGGTAATCCTCACCCGCGAAGTCAACGCCGAGAGTGGGCGTAGTGTGGCGCGCATCAACGGGCGGGCGGTCAATACCAGCATTCTGCGTGAGGTCGGCGGGCGGCTGGTGGATATTCACGGCCAGCACGAGGGGCTGTCGCTCTTCAACACCCGCACGCATCTGGACATGCTTGACCGGCATGGCGGACTGCTCCCGTTGCGTGAACAGGTCAGCGAACAGGTTGCTCGCCTGCGTCAGGTACGCGAGGAACTGGCCGACCTGCGGCGCAGCGAGGCACGGCGCACTGAACGTATCGAGGAGTTGCGCTTCCTGATCGAGGATGTAAGCGCGGCCCAACTGCGGCCAAATGAAGAGGCCGAGTTAGCGCAGGAGCGCTCGATGCTTCAGAACGCCGTGCGGATTACCGAACTGGTAACCTCTGCTTACGCCATTCTCTACCAGGGGGAAGAGGGCGGACGCTACCCCGCGCGTCCGATTGTCGAGGCGCTTGCCGATGTTGTCGGCAACCTGGGCGACCTGGCACGGCTCGATCCCACCGTTCAGGCCATTGCAACGCAGGCGGAAGAACTGCACTACCAACTGGAAGATCTGGCCGCGAATGTGCGCGCCTACCGTGATCAACTAGACTTTGATCCGCGCCGCCTGGATGAAATTGAAGATCGCCTGACCCTCATCCGCACGCTTCAGCGCAAGTATGGCGGCGAGATTGCCGATATTCTGGAGCAGGCTGCTCGCGCCGAAGCGGAGATTGATCGGCTAACTCATAGCACCGAGCACATGGCCGAGCTAGAAGCGCGCGAAGCGCAGATCCTGGCGGAACTTGGCACCAGCGCCGGCACGCT
>CAKZQX010000509.1 GCA_937141995.1 uncultured Chloroflexaceae bacterium
CATGGTACGTTGTTGTCTTTTTCAGGAAAATGTGGCATGTTGTGCCACATTTTTCTGAAAAAGAATGTTCCATTCCACCTTGCCGGAGGCGAATCGCGCCGTTCATTCAGGCACATGCCGGGTTTGGAACTGACCGCGTAACTCCTGTTAATTAATATCAGTTGCTCAGGGGATAAGCCGGGCCAGCACGGCTCCCAGGAAGACGGCCAGCAATCCCAGGATGATACTGCCCAGGACATTCATGCCGGCGATACTCCGACTGCCACTCACAAACAGCCCGTAGGTCTCGTAGCCGAAGGAGGAGAAGGTGGTCAGGCCGCCCAGCAGCCCGGTCACCAGCAGGCGCTGCCAGGTTATGCCGATTGCCCAGCGGGTCGTTGCCAACTCCATCACCAGTCCAATCAGCAGGCACCCGGCCAGGTTGACGATGAGGGTACCGTAGGGAAAAGTCGGCCCAAAGCGCTGTGTTGCCCAGACCGACACGCCGTAGCGCAGGTTTGCGCCAATGGCTGCCCCCAGCGCAATTGCCAGAATATGCATCATCACGGGTCTCCTGCGGAATGTTGCCGGGATGGCTGCCATCCGGCGCATAAACAATCGGACAGGCATACGCCAATAGCTTTTATGCCTGTCCGATTGCGGCTGTTCATGCATATGATCCTGACCTCCTAAACAGAGCGGAAACAAAAACCTTTCTATCCCAGCAGCTTTTGCAGTTCCGCTACCGAGGGCACCTTGCCCACCACCTTGACCTCACCGTCAACCGCCAGCGCCGGCGTCATCATCACGCCGAAATCCATGATCTCGTTCATGTCCGTGACCTTCAGCAGTTCATACTCGATCCCGGCCGCCTGGGCCGCCGCTTCCGTCTGCGTGGCGAGTTTCCGGCACTTGGGGCACCCCGTGCCCAGAATTTGCAACTTCTTCATCATTGTCCTCCGGTTTGTTTTATCCAAAGTAGGTTCCATAGATCAATCCGCTTAACGTTGCCATCGTGACAACCAGGGCCACAAACACCAGCGTTTTCTGCGTCCCCATCATACTACGAATAACCAGCATATTGGGCAAGCTGAGCGCCGGCCCCGCCAGCAGCAGCGCCAGGGCCGGACCTTTGCCCATGCCATTGCCGAGCAACCCTTGCAGAATAGGCACCTCGGTCAGTGTGGCAAAATACATAAACGCGCCCAGAAATGATGCGGTGAAGTTTGCCATGAGCGAGTTACCGCCCACCGCCGCGCTAACCCATTCGGAGGGAATCAGCCCCTCATTGCCCGGTCGTCCCAGCAGCAAGCCGGCAATCAGCACCCCCCAGAAGAGCAGTGGCAGAATCTGCTTTGCAAATCCCCACGACTGCTGCCACCACTCCCCCAGTTCGCCATCACTGCTACTGGTCAGGAGCGTCAGTCCGACCAGTCCCACGACGAAGGGGATCAGCGGACTACCGGGGAACAGCAGCACCGCCAGCAGCGTCGGCAGGGCAATGCTCGCCATCTGCCACCAGCGCACGCCGAACCAGCGCACCATAATCAGCGCCAGCGCCACCGCGAAGCCACTTGTAATAATCCACTTCGCACTGTAGATCGCGCCCCACAAGCCGGCGTCCGCAGCCGGCCGGCCCCAGTTGGCAAACACCAGAATCCCAATCATCGCCCCAAAGTAGAGCGCATTCTGCCAGAGCGGATGCTCGACATCCGGCTGTGGCATGATTGCCTGTGCGCGGCATTTGTCCTGCTCCTCCTTGCGGAAGATCAAATGCATCAACAGGCCAATTACGATGCTAAATATAATCGCGCCAACCGCGCGGGCAATGCCCATCTCCAGACCCAGCACGTTGGCTGTCAGCACAATTGCCAGCACATTAATTGCCGGGCCGGAGTAGAGAAATGCCGTCGCCGGACCCAGACCCGCGCCGCGCCGGTAGATGCCGCCAAATAGCGGCAGGACTGTGCAGGAGCAGACCGCCAGGATCGTACCGGACACCGAGGCGACGCCATAGGCCAGCGGTTTGGGCGCATTCGCGCCCAGGTACTTCATCACCGCCGCCTGGCTGACAAACACCGCAATCGCGCCCGCAATCAAAAAGGCGGGCAACAGACAGAGTAGCACATGTTCCTGCGCATACCATTTCGCCAGGTGTAATGACTCCAGCACCGCGTTGTTGAAGCGCGGCACACCCACCGGCAGATAAAACACTGCCAGAAAGATGGTCAGGATCACCAGCAGCGCCTTCCAGTCATCTTGCCAGTGGCTCAGCCCGGCATGCACCTGCTCACGGAGCCGGCGCAACGTTCCGCCCGGTGTGGTCGCAGGAGCCGTTCCGGCGCGTGGTTCGGGAGTAACATTCATTAGAAAACTTCCTTTAATTATGACAACCACAGTTTACGGATTATCCTGGTGACAATGCATGTTGTGAGAGGTAATGCAGAACTCAACCCTCGGTGTTCTCTGTGATCTCTGTGGCAAAAAAGTACGCGCTCCGGTTGGTAGGTGAATTCGCAATACATTCAAAAAACCGAATGTAACGTTCAAAAAAAGAAACCGCGGTCAACTGACCAGAACAATCTCCGTAACCGGGCTGCATCTGGGGCATGGACAGTTGCCCTGCGAACCATCTGCCTGATCGGTATCTACCGCCACGCCCAGCATGGCCCGGGCGGTGTCAATCAGTGCAAACACCTGCGGATTAATAACCCGGTAGTAAACATTCAGCCCATCGCGCTGATCGTCCACCAGGCCCACCTCACGCAGCACCATCAACTGCTGCGAAATGTACGCCTGCCGCTTGCCCAGATGCGCCTCCAGATGGCAGACACACTGCTCGCCGTGGCGCAACAGATCCAGGATCGCCAGCCGGGTGGGGTGCATCAGTGCCCGAAAAAGGGCCGTTGTTGGTTCGTCAGTGGTTCTCATTTGAGCTCTGTTTCGTTATTCTCTATTCTCTCCAGTATATTCCATCTTTTGAATATGGCAAGCAGAGAATGGAGTGAGTCGGGTGAAGATCTCTCCACCGTTGTGGTACACTGAGCATAACATACGCAACATGCCGTGAAAGGGAGCCACGCCAATGAGTGAGACCAGCCTGCGCTGGACTTCGGCGGACCTGGAAGTCCTGCCGGATGATGGCAAGCGCTACGAAATTATAGATGGAGAACTCTACGCGTCAAAGCAACCCCATTGGCACCACCAGTTTACCTGTATGCGTCTGGGCCGCTTTCTGGATGAGTGGAATGAACAGACTGGTATGGGCGTTGTGAATGCTGCTCCCGGCCTGATCTTTGCCGATGATGACGATGTAGCACCCGATGTTATCTGGCTAAGCCGGGAGCGTCGCGCGACGGTGCTTGGTGCTGACGGCAAACTCCACGCCGCGCCGGAACTGGTTATCGAAGTATTATCACCAGGAAGCACCAACGAGCGCCGTGATCGGGAGGCTAAACGCAAGCTTTATTCGCGGCGCGGAGTGGATGAGTACTGGATCGTGAACTGGCAGCGGCAGCAGATCGAGATCTACCGCCGCGAGCAGGCTGCGCTGACGCTGGTCGCAACCCTTTATGCCCAGGACATACTGACGTCGTCGCTGTTGCCCGGCTTTGCCTGTCGGGTTAGTCGCCTGTTTGATGACGCGTAGCCTGCGCCCGGTGGTTTCACCTGAGTGCAGGCCGCGAAACGATGCAGTAAAAAGGAATAGATGACTCTATAAAAAAGAATAGTATATTATAACTATGCGTCTGGCGCACGTTCTTCTCTGTTCCTTTGATCTTTTTCTGATAAGAGTTACGCGGTA
>CAKZQX010000510.1 GCA_937141995.1 uncultured Chloroflexaceae bacterium
CTGTTCTTCCAGCCGGCCCCGTTCCTCGGAGAAACGGTTAAACTCATCAATCAGCGGCGTGGCGACCACTTCGGACGGAACCTGCTTGAGCGCATGTTCCAGGCGACTCTGCTCTGACTCAAGGTCTTCCAACTGCTGTGCCAGCGCGTGCAATCGCTGTGGCACCTGTTGAGTTGCCTCATCAATCCAGGTATGTAGCGTATCCCGATCCTGCGTCGAGAGGGAGTGGCGCAACGCAGTGATTTCCAGTTCCGTCGGTGGTTGCAACAGAGCATGTACCGCACTCGCAATCCCGGCCCAGTCCTGGGGCGATACCGCCGGGGCAGTCTGTTCCTGGAACTGTGGATTAAGCAACTTGAGCGCAACCTCGGATGCCTGCACCTGCCGATCCGCATAGACCAGTCGCTCACGTTCGATCGCTTCCTCCTGCTGGAGATGGTCACGCAACCGGAGACACCAGCGCGGCGTAATCGCAAACGGGAGCAACTCCGTGGCAAGTTCCCGGATTGCGGCGCGAGTCTGCTCCAGTTCCTGCGCAACGGCCTGCCGGCGGGATTCAAGCGCGTCACGCTGGTTGATAAAGCCCGCGCCCTCACGCAGCAGCGCCTGACGGGCTCTATCCTGCTGCATACTGATCCAATCCAGCCGGGAGCGCAGTTGGGCCTGATCCTGCCGCCGTTCAAGCACCTGCTGGGCGTGTGCTTCATACGCCGCCTGAGCCCGCTCCATTGCCTGCTGCAGGCGTGAACGATCCTGTTTCTCCTGCTGCCGGAGATACACACTCAGGTCCGAGCGTAGCCGATTGACCAGATCCAGGTTGAGCAACCCACGCACAGCGGTTGCCAGTGCTTCGGCTTCACTCGCATCATCGGCAAGTGCCTGAATCTGTTCACCATCAAAGAAGAAAAGATCGGCTACTCCGGGGGGGGTCAGATCGCGCAGGAAATCATTCCAGTGCTCGGCGGCAATCTCCTGAAGCAGTTGACCATCTTTGTAGATCGAAATCTGCTCATGCAGTGCTTGCCCCTCACCCCGCCATGAACGCACTGCATCATACGTACTGCGTACACCGGCATGGGTATGCTCAAAAATCAGACCGACATTCGCCGATAACACCCCCGGCGACTGGTCAGAGCGGCGGTGAAAGCGCTGGCGAATGTAGGTTTCATAGTCAACTCGTCGCACGCGCGAACCAAGCGCTCCCCGGCCATACAAACATAAACGGATTGCTTCCAGGATAGTGGTCTTACCCGCGCCATTTTTTCCACCGAAGAGTATCAGCGGGCGCGTTTCACCGTCCTGGGACTGAGGACGCAACTCAAACTCGTGGCGACCCTGGAATACTCCCAGGTCGGTAATGGTCAGGCGCGTAAAAATCATGAGGCTGCTTCTTCCACCTCGGTCAACAACGGCAGATTGTAAGCCTGACGCACTGCGGTCTCATCGCGCCATTCTTCACGAAATACCTCATCGATCCGCTGGAAAATACCGGCGCGGCGCTGCATACCCTGCATCTGCCGTTCTTGCTCCAGTAAGCGGGCAACCAGATCGGTCGGAATGGTATGTTCCCGGCAAATTTCGTGCAACACCCGATATTCCTGGGCTGAAAATGCGCCGATATCATCCTGAAGCCAGTCAAGCGTCTGGCCCGTCATTTCAGCATAGATCTGGGGCACCGAGTCTTCCCAATCCTGACGCTCAGTTCGCCAGATGCGCCGGATTTCATGTAACTCGGCCTCATTGATAAGTTCCTGCCGCTCGTCTGGCCCCTCGGCCCGAATCTGGTTCTGTGTGTCCAGCAATCGCCGCAAAATCTCTTTACAGAAATCCAGGCGATAGGGACCGCGAATGAGCTTGCCATCCTTGACCGAAACTTGCCCCGTGCGCCGTTTATGTTCCCGGTAGTGATGCTTTCTGGCCGGATCTTGCGTTTCAGCTAGCCAATCACGAAACTCGAGCAACGGCAGCATCCACTCTTCGCCACTGTCGATCATCGCCTCCATGGACTTATCGCGGGTTACCACGGTACAGGTCCAGCAGCCGAAGCGGCTATTCCCACACGAGGGCGTTGTATCGTCCACCACCAGCGGGCACTCCCCGGCCTGCGCACTCCGATAGAGCGCCGCCAGATCGCGGTTATTGCTGCCCCAGGGCGATGGCACCTGGAGCAGATAGGTCCAGACATCATCGGTCGTAAAATCCTCGATAGGCGTGTAAACATAAGCCCGCGTAAGGATATGGTGGCGACCCAGGCGGCTCCCCGTGATTTTGCCATGCTTGCTGGTCATCACCTGTGCCCGGCTGGTGCTCTCGGTTTTGCGACCGCCCAGCACCATGACCACCTCACCAAACTCAGCCGCTCGATCCAGAATAAACCGGTTGGCTGGCGCAATTTTCATGCGCTCGGTACACCAGCGAAAGCGCTGCGTAGGAGCGGGATAGCCCCGTCCGATTAAATTGACCCAGAAGGTATCGGTAACTTGCGGCACAACTTTCTGTGCTTCAAAGGGCATATTCTGCGCCTGCGCCGTTTCGTTAATGCGGCGGAGTGTGGCATCGAGATAGTCAACAATCACCGGAGTTTCAACCAGTGTATCCGAGGCAATCACATAGACCGGCTTGAGCCGCTGCTCAACCGGCAGGTCGGCAAGGGCATACCAGACCAGTTGCAGCGTGGTGGTCGAGTCCTTGCCACCGCTATAGCCGACAACCCAGGGCATCTGGTTTGAGGTATATACTTCACGGATCTCGTTATAAATATCGTCAAGGGTATATCGATCAAAAATGGAGTGATTCTCACCAGGCAATCCCGCACGTGGATTCATCCGACACTCCTCATTTCCAAAGGCTTATCCATCTTCGGTTCCATTTCCGCTTCCTCTGCCGAGAGCGGAAGTTTCAGTGCCTGCTTGATCGCGTTAGCCGTCAGATTGACATTTAATCCAGCCTTGCTCATCTTGCCATGCTCCATTGCACGCCCTTCCCAGAGCTTTGTATTAACCCGCCGCCAGTCCATTTGGGCCAGCGGAGCAACCTGTTCTTTCCAGGAATCCGGGTAAGTCGTTACCAGCGTGTGCCCGGCAATACCCAATGCATGCAGCGCAACGCCATGCGCATGCACATAATCGTTACGCAGACTGGCAGCATTCATCTCACGTCTGATAATTAAGCGCCACTCAAGAATGGTCTCTCCCAGAACCGACCAGTAATCGCAGGCCAGCACCTGATCATTGCGGGTGATATCTGCGCCGCGCCCCTTGAGTAGCAGTGCCTGGGTCGCCTGATAAATGGCACTGAGCGTAAAGAGTTTTACACTCCGGTTAGAAATTGTCGTCTTTTCTGTCTCAGTCAAACCCCGAAAAATAGGAACAGTATCAACCAGACTCAACGCCAGACGCGCAAGCGGATCACGCTTGTCGTAGAGGATACCAATAGACCGGGTTGGGCGCACTGCGTGCTTATTCAGATCGGCAAAAACCTGCTGGCTGCGTTCCAGACCGGCATCAACAAAGAAGACGACTGATACCGTTTCATCACCGAGATGTGGGTTTTCTTTTAAGGCTTCTTCGATAGCCGCACGCCGATGCTGTCCATCGTTGATTAAGAAGCGTGCCGTCATCGGAACAATCAGCGTGCCGATATTCCGATTCTGCCCATGCTGCTCAAGGGGATCAAATTGTATATCGCCATCAATCGACGCCGTAATTGAAGAGAAAACATACTCAGTTGGGTTTTCGAGAATATAGCGGGCAATCTCAGGAACACGGGCACGGTTCAAAATCCGCTGCGCACGTAATTCCGGCGGCAACTCATCCTCATCAAAGAGGAAAATTTTCGGAATCAGCTTGAGTGGACACATTACCAGGTAATACTCGCGGCCGGCCTGCATCCCCCGTAATGCCGTGAACTGGTAATTGAACGCTTCCATACAACCTCATTCACTGAGACCGACCATGGTCAGCTTCATAGATTCTATCCACGACTGGATCTCTTCGTCCTTACGCGCCTCCAGGAAACTTGTTAACGCAGTTGCGTGCTGAACATCTTCAAAGAACTCAATGAAACCGTACCCTAGTTCATCAAGCAGTCGCCAGCGCCCCTTGGGTGTAAACATTGGGTTGTGCAACGCGTCAGGGTGAATCGCATGCACTTCGTAGCCGGAAATCATCTCACCGCCTTTTGTCCGTCCCGTAACTTCTTGTGCGGTTTGTGCCAGTTCCTCGGTATAAGGCCAGACCAAATGACGTTCAGCCCTGGCTTCATCACAAAACGGCCGGTACGGGTAGAGCGCAAAGCCATGGTACTTTCCAGATTTATCCCCAAGATAGTCCTCAAGATCTTGCAGTTCGTGGTCACTGGTGAGTAACAGCGCCTTGACCGGCGTGATCGGAAAGTCTATCATGACAGTATCCTTGTCTGGTAAGGCTGGCAGAGAACAGAACGGTACACTCCTTGCATGTTTTACCGCGCAAAGGTTATGATTGCAGTGTGATGTAAGGTCTGGGGGAGATGATAAAGACAAACAAGGGCTTTTGGAAGTATACAAGAAAGCCCTTGTTTGTCAAACTTTCAATAAAAGCAAGTGTATTTAGCAACACGACTATCCCCTCACTCCCCCCGCACCGCTACCTCTCGCCGCAAAAAGCGATAGCCGACCGCGTCATCCAGGGCGGTGCCGGGCAAGCGGTAGCCCTGCACCGACTGCACTCCCAGCCCGGCCCAGCGCCAGTACCAGAGCCCATCGGGGTTGTGGGTCAGTTCCAGCCCCGCCAGGCTCAGGCGGTTCAGCAGGGGCACCAGGGCATCCAGCATACGCTTCATCAGGAACGGTGTGCTTAACAGCAGCTCCTCGGTTGCGTCCGGCTCCGGCGGCAGGTCATAGGCGGCTGCTTTATCAACCGTATTCTGTACCAGGTAGTCCGGCAGTTCCACCCAGAGTTCCGCCGTCTGCGAGATCATCTCAACCGAACCACCCGACGGTACCTCCAGCGGCTCACCCGCCGGCGGCGCAATCCCCTGGCACTGGAGCCACTCGGCGAATAGCAACACCATCCGATCCGGCCCCTGCAATGTGATGCGTAGATTTGACATAATATAACCTCCTGGATTTTTAGCTATCAGTGATCAGCTTTCAGCTTTCAGCTATTAGCCCACACTACCCATATCGTTACATTGATTTCAATTTTATCCTATTTTGGGATATTCTGCAATGGGATATATTCTCTTCCTCAAATGCCGAAACAAATCTACACTTCTGAATATCAACATTTCCTCGTCCGGTTGCGTGCTGCCCGTAAGCGTGCGGAGTTGACGCAGATCGAGGTTGCCCAACGCCTGGGAAAACCACAGTCCTACGTCTCGAAGTGCGAGTCGGGTGAGCGGCGGGTAGATGCGGTTGAGGTGGCGGCTTTTGCCAGGCTGTATGGCGTATCTGTGGAAGAGTTGGTATCATCCACGCCAGAAGAGTATGTCGAGGAATAACGACGACACATTCCTGAAAATCGACGTTTCCACCGGATGAGCAATTGACGATGCAACGATTTGGCGAAAAGCTGCGTACTCTGCGCAAACAGCGTGGTATGACCATTATGGAATTGGCCGATGCAATTGGCTATGCCGCGTATAGTCATATTACAGGAGTTACGCAGTCGGTTCCAAACCAGGCGTCTGCCTGGACAACCGGCCCGATTCGCCTCCGGCAGGGTGGAATGGAACATTCTTTTTCCGGAAAATTTGGCTCTCCGAGCCAAATTTTCCGGAAAAAGACAAAAACGTACCATGCTGCCGCAGGCGAAATACGCTGTTATCGAGAGCAAACGGTCCGTTTGAACGCGCACCGCGTAACTCCTGTCATATTAACGAAATCGAGACAGGCAAGCGTGAACCGTCGCTACGATTTGCGCTAAAAATATCTCAATTCTTCAATGTGACAACGGACCAACTCCTGCGGGATGATCTTGAGGTTGGGGAGTAATAAGTTTTGAATGTTGAGTTTTGAGTTGCAAATGTGTTAGAGGGCGTGCTGTCTTACAACCTGCAATCGGCCAACCTGCTAACCTGCAACCGACCAACCTGCTAACCGGCAACTCACTAACCCGCAAGGAGGAACACCATGTCCTGGCATAACGATCAGCAGCAATCCGCAGCATCTATGCCCGTGTTCCCCGGCGATCTCTCGCCGCTGCGCTCCAAGGATGAAACGCGCCGCCCTGAACAGATCCTGCTCTGGGGCTTCGCGGTGCCCCTGGTACTAATTACGCTGACCATTTTTGTTCCCTGCCTGGGAGTTGCCGGAACCCTGGCGGTGCTGATAGGGCTAGTCACTGGCCGGCACCGCCGGCGGCGCATGCGCTTGCAGGCGCAGGAACGTGGCTGGCAGTTCCAATCGCGCGTGAATCATCACGCATTTGCCGGCCCGGCGGACAGTCCGGTGCCCTGGCTGCTGGGCATTACCCGCTTGCTACAGAGTGGACCCGATGCCGACCTGCCGCGTCGCACGGTCTGGTGCAGTAGCGTGGGTCTGCCGGCCGGGATGGTGGTGCTTCAGCAGCGCATAGCCCCGGCCACCCCGCGACAACCGTTGACCTGGCTGCGGCAGCGGGGCCGGCAGCCTGGTGGCCTACTCCCTGGGCATCACCAATGTGG